>CALEYP010000128.1 GCA_937924895.1 uncultured Alphaproteobacteria bacterium | reverse complement strand
GCTGCGGCTTTCTTGGCTGTCTTTTTGGCAGCTTTATTGGCTGCTGGCTTTGCCTCTTCAGTTGCGGCCTCACCATATAGCTCTTCTGCTGTCACAGTTTTCTCGGTGACTTGCGCAATCTCAAGGATATAGTCGATGACCTTATCTTCGAAGATTGGACCCGCTAACTGTTGCATTGCTTCTGGGTTCTTCTGATAGAACTCAAGAACCTGCTGTTCTTGGCCAGGATAGCGACGAGCTTGTTCAAAGACGGCTCTGCGGGAATCTTCTTCGGTCACTTGCACATCATTCTGTGTACCGACCTCTGTTAACAACAGACCCAGACGCACACGGCGTGTTGCCACTGAAGCTGCTTCTTCCTTCTGCGCATCATCCAGACCTTCATCAGCCGCTGGATGGTGATGATCGTGATCGTGGTCATGGTCGTGATCATGGTCATGATCGTGATCATGGCTATGATCTTCGATACCAGCCTCTGCCTTCATCGCACGAGCTACCTGCTCATATTCTGATTTGTAAAGTGACGGTGGCACTTCGAAATCAACATCATTTGCCAATTCATCAAGTACGTTTTTCTTAACAGCCTGACGAAGGGCACCTGCATGCTGCATACCAATTTGGTCACGGATAGCATTGCGCAAATCATCCAGCTTTTCGAAACCAAGCTTTGTTGCTAGCTCATCATCAAGTGCGACGTCGCCATCTTCCAACAAATCTTTCACAGTCACTTCAAACACGGCATCCTTACCAGCGAGGTGAGCCGCTTGATATTCTGCAGGGAAAGTCACTGGCACATCAAGAGTGTCACCTTTCTTGGCACCAACAAGACCTTCTTCAAATCCAGGAATAAAGCGGTTTGAACCAAGCTTTAATGGATGGTCTGTCCCAGCGCCACCTTCAAACGCTTCGCCATCAATACGGCCGACAAAATCGATAACAGTTGTGTCACCCATTGCAGCTTTTTTGCCGTCTTTGGCTGGGTTTGTTGGACGGTTTTCTTCACCGATACGATTTAGCGTATCTTCAACCTCGGCTTCATCAACTGCCATAGTTGGACGCTCAACTGCCATTTTTGAGAAATCAGGCAATGTAATTTCTGGCATGACTTCCGCAGTCAAAACAGCTTCCAAATCTGAGCCATCTTCATAAGATTTAATATCAATTGATGGCTGGCTAGCAAGGCGAAGGCCGCCATTTTCAATCACTTCTTTCGCGCCATCATCAAGAGCTGTGCGGATAACCTCACCTTTTGCTTGGTCGCCAAAGCGGGCTTTCACAACACCCATTGGCACTTTACCAGGGCGGAAGCCAGGCATTTTCACAGATTGCGCTAGCTCTTGTAGCTTAACCTCAATTTTGGCATCTAGCTCAGCGGCTGTAATCACAATCTGATATTCGCGCGCTAGGCCTTCATTCATTGTTTCGGTGATGTTCATGATCATTATCCTTGCATTTGTGCGCGCCATTCACTCGGCGCTAGGCGGTACCAGCCTTGCATCAACAAATCGTCTCTAACCGTTCCCACAAATGACTTATGAGCCACGCGCAAATGCTTGAAGCTCATTCTATCTCATCTTTGGTGGGAGTTGGTGCGGGCGGAGGGACTTGAACCCCCACATCGTTAGATACCAGAACCTAAATC
>CALEYP010000127.1 GCA_937924895.1 uncultured Alphaproteobacteria bacterium | reverse complement strand
ATACCATCAAGCAAGAGACGTGCGACCTCTGTCATCCGCGCTTCGGTGTAACGCATCGCCGCCGCATTATCGCCATCGATATTACCGAAATTTCCTTGCCCATCGACAAGCTGATAGCGCATCGCAAATTCCTGCGCCAAACGCACCATGGCATCATAAATCGCAGCATCACCATGAGGGTGAAACTTACCCATCACATCACCAACAACACGAGCTGATTTTTTGAAGCCTTGATCGGGGTCGAGCTTTAACTGGCGCATGGCAAATAGCAGTCGCCGATGGACTGGTTTTAGGCCATCTCTTACATCTGGAAGAGAGCGTGAGGTAATGGTAGACAGCGCATAGGCCAGATAGCGTTCTGATAGGGCAGACGCAAAGTCAGTTCGTGCGATTTGAGTATCAGCCTCAGTCATTGCCGCCTCTCTTTCCTACCTTTTTGCAAAATTCTATGTATCACTCGTTGTTATACAGCTGTGAAATTAAATAGGCTAGTCTTATGCGTGGCTGCGGCAAGTCTTTATGAACCGCCCCAAAAATATGCCTTGTCATGAAATGACCCGTTAATGAAAGGCCGGCACTAAATTCATCGGCCAATGTCTCAGCCCCACCAAGACAGGCCGGTAATTGTAACAACCTGTCCTTATATGGCCCAGCTTCAGCGTGATGAACTGCGTGACCGGTGCGCGGGCTTACATATGACAAGGCTTGTGTCGTCCCGCTTACCGCGCATTTATCTAGCATGAGGCCAAACCCTAACGCCTCTAACATGCCTAACTCCCACCTCAGATAGATAGGCAACCATTGCGCCACCTCATCAGCAAGAGATAACACCTCTAATAGCGCTGATGTCGCCTCATATATTGTGGTCTGAGGCTCTCTTTCAGGCAATGAGATATCCAATATGGCGCAGATAGACGATAAGGCCGCTAGTTTCAGCGGATCAGAAAGCATCGTTGCACTACTAGCCTTTACCAATTCAAGGGCATAGGTTCCTAATTGGGTATCAAGACGCGCGCGCCACTCTGCACTCACATGATTGCCAGGCTCTAAGATTGCTTTTTTGCTTTTTGAGCTTGCCGCATGAACAAGCCCCATATGGCGACCGTGATATTTGGTAAAAAGCCCAATAATGGCCGCATTCTCACCATGTGGCCGCATTGAGATTACAAAACCATCATCAGTCCAATTTGCCATTAATCTTGTCTCGCTCGCTTTAAAACCGAAAGGTTCGTCACCTAAGCTTCAAAATCCAAATCCCATTCTGAATAGCGTGCTTTGTCGTCCATCCAATCTTTGCGATATTTCACATGACTGATGAGATGAACTAGCCGTTCAAAAATATCCTGCAATTCATGACGTGCTTGTGACCCCACACGTTTTAGTGTTTGGCCGCCTTTGCCAAGGACAATTCCACGATGCCCCTCACGCATCACATAGATAGTGAGGTGAATTTCAACAGATCCATCCTCTCTATCTGTCCATGAATCTGTCTCAACAGTTAACTGATAGGGCAATTCTTGATGCAGGTTCAGGAATAGTTTTTCGCGCATTACCTCTGCCGCCATGAGGCGCATCGGCAAATCAGACAAATCATCTGGATCAAAGAGATAGGGGCTAAGGGGCATTTGTGATGCCAACCAGCCAAGCAAATCATCTAGGCCATTTTCAGTATGAGCAGACACCATAAAGACACGCTCAAAATCCATTAGCTCAGACATTTCTTTGGTTCGATTGAGTAATTGTTCTGGCGATACCAAATCAATTTTATTGAGCACTAATGAGACTTTGCGACCAGATTCCGTCAATTGCTTCACAATGGCAAGCGTATCATCGTCAATCTTCTTACGGGCACAATCATGCAACAACAACAATAGATCAGCATCATCTGCGCCTTGCCACGCCGCAGATACCATTGCTCTATCAAGGCGGCGTTTTGGTTTAAAAATACCAGGCGTATCAACAAAGATAATCTGGCTGTCACCAGACATAGCAATGCCGCGCACACGGCTTCTTGTGGTTTGCACCTTTGGCGTTACGATCGATATTTTTTGACCTACAATGGCATTCATCAGGGTTGATTTCCCTGCATTAGGGGCACCTAACAGGGCTACAAAACCGGCTCTTGTTTCTGTCATCTCTATACTATCCAGCCTTAAGTCTGTTTGAATCTGTTTAATAACAATGCCGCAGCGTCTCGCTCAGCTTGTTTCTTAGATGGCCCTGTGGCCTCAGCACTGCCCTGCCCTTTAATCACTGCCTGCACTGTGAATTTTGGCGCATGGTCTGGGCCTGTCCGTCCTAAAGCCTCATAATGTGGCAGAGGCCATTTCCGCGCCAATGCCCATTCCTGCAATGCTGATTTAGGGTTGTCTTGACTATCATCTGCGCTTGTTTCTGTGACATCAATATGACGGTTTATAAACCCTTTTGCTGCGGTCATGCCACCATCGAGATATAGCGCGGCAATTAGAGCTTCAACCACGTCACTTAAAACCGAAGGCTGTTGCGCGGCATCACTAGCTTTATCAGCTTGAATATAGCGTCCTAGCTCAAGCTTATTGGCGATTGCGGCTAAGGCTGGTTGGCTAACAAGAGAATGAAACCGCTTGGTTAGCGTACCTGGCGCTTCGCCAGTGTAATGGTGATATAATGCCTCAGATATAACAAGGCCGAGTACGCGATCTCCTAGATATTCTAATCTTTCATAATGGCGATCGGCTGTTACATCACTTTTATGAGTCAGCGCTTCTATCAATAAGGTGCTATCTTGAAATTTATGATCTAACAAGCCTTCCACCGCTTGCACTAGCTTGATGATAGCGGGAGACGGCGCCACTTAATTGATCCCACTAAAAATACGAGAATAGCGGATAGCAAAGGGCCATTTCCAAACTTCCCAGAAGGCAGCCGACTGATCGGTGCTAAAGAACATAAATTCAGCACGACCAATCAAATTTTGCGCAGGGATGGTGCCAATATCAAGAAAGCGGCTATCCTTAGAATTGTCACGGTTATCACCCATCATAAAATAATGGCCTTCTGGCACAGTTATGATTGGGGTATTGTCAACACGATCAAAATTGCCAAGCTCATGGACAACATAAGACTTACCATTCGGCAAGGTCTCTTCAAAAGCTTCAACTTGTTGTGTACGACGGCCATTATCAATTGTCACTGTGCCAAGAGATTTACGTGGTACTTCGGTGTCATTGAGATAAAGAACACCATTTTTGACCTGCACCTTATCCCCCGGCAAGCCCACAATACGCTTGATATAATCCACAGAAGTATTCGACGGAAGGCGAAACACAGTGACATCACCGCGCTCAGGTTCGCTCGCTGCGATACGACCCTCAAATGGCACAATACCAAAGGGAAATGAATAACGCGAATAGCCGTAAGAATATTTAGATACGAACAAATAATCACCAACGAGCAATGTGGGGATCATTGAACCAGAGGGAATATTAAAAGGTTCAAATAAAAAGGAACGGAAGCCAACAGCTATGAATACAGCAATCCCAAGTGTTTTCGCGGTATCACGCCAGGTTTCTTTTTTCTTCGCCATGGTCACTTCCCTCTTCGGGCTAGGTAATCTGGTTTATCTTACCGATACAAGACAAACCGCATAAATATAGGGCAGCTCATCTGACAGGGTGAGATGATATTCCACTGTCTTGCCAGATGGCACGCATTCTTGCAAAGCGTTATGGCACCGATTTGATAAACTGACAATAGGACGCCCCTTTTCATCATGACTGATCCTGGCATCATGCCAAGAAGGTGGCGGCGAAATGGAATGCGCAATCGCTTTGTAAATGGCCTCTTTGGCGGCAAACTTTTTTGCTACATAATTGACTTTATCAGATGCTGCTTGCCACTCATCCATCTCAGAGGCAACCAATATTTTCGCAGCGAATTTTTCACCAAATTTCTCAAGTGATTGGGCAATGCGCTCTTGATTGCAAATATCATTCCCGAGACCGATGATCATATCAGCTTATGACCCTGTCTGCGAACGAGCGGTGTCCATGTAATGCCGCATGGTCTTAATAGCTTCACCTAGCCCTGTGAAAAGAGCAGCCCCAATCAGGAAATGCCCGATATTCAATTCTTTCATTTCTGGGATAGACGCAATTGGACCAACAGTATCAAATGTCAAACCATGACCCGCATGAACCTCAATTCCAAGCTCATGAGCAAGAGCTGCCGCTTTGGTGATACGCACTAATTCTTGAGATCTCTCATATGCCGTATTTGCATAACGGCACCAACAGCTTTTGCTGCACGAATTTCATGCTCTGAGGCCTCGATAAACAAGGAAATACGGATCGATGCTGCTTTGAGAGGCGATAATAAAGCAGATAGCCTCTCTTCATGTCCGGCGACGGCCAGCCCACCCTCTGTTGTCACCTCTTCGCGCTTTTCAGGCACGATACAACAAGCATGCGGCATTAGACTCTGGGCAAAACCTACCATGTCTTCGGTGGCAGCCATCTCAAAATTCAAGGGAAGTGCGATGGCCTCTTTAACAGCATGCGCATCAGCATCTTTGATATGGCGCCTATCTTCACGCAAATGGATGGTTATACCATCAGCCCCCGCTTGCTGGGCGAGCAACGCTGCGGATACAGGGTCAGGATGAGCACCGCCTCTGGCGTTACGCAATGTCGCCACATGGTCGATATTAACTCCCAACCTTAAATAGTCACTCATGATGCGATATCCTGCTCCGTTTCCTTATTCTGCTGCTCTTGGCTCTGCA
>CALEYP010000126.1 GCA_937924895.1 uncultured Alphaproteobacteria bacterium | reverse complement strand
ATGGCGCGTTTTAACTCAACAAGCCTTTTGACGCTAATCGGGCGCGCATCTCTGATATGGCCTCAGATTTCAAACGTCGCGGCGCCACAATCCCTTGAATAAATACTTCTTTTTCTGGACCCTCGACCGGCGATGATGCGGGCGGTGCAGCTCTGTCAGCGGCCATATCACTATCTTCCAGCTGATATGATGGCTCTGCAATAGCGGGTTGTGTTGGCATCCCATCTGATGAAGGGCCAGCCATCATATTGATATTGTCTGTAATAGGTTGCTCCCCTGCGACGGGGAACTGGCCCGCTGGATCGAACGCCCCGTCAAAGGCAGGCGCAAAAGCGGGAGCAGGCGCTATCTCTGTTGCTATTGATGAACCTGCGTCATTGCCCTCAATGTCTGCCAATGCGGCAATCAAATCATCATCCCCCTCTTCCAGTAGCGGCATATCTCCATAATCAGATTGCGCTTGGGCAAGCATGGGGTCTATGGCGATGGGGTCTGCCATAAGGGGGTCCTGCGCCGCCGGAAAAGGGGCAGAACCTGGCATGGGCGGCTGTGCTGGTTGCGGCTGAGACAGGGGGGCTGGCGGAAGTTCAGGCAGGGCAAACAAAGCGGGCTGTAATTTCAGCTCTTTTTTTGTGCCATAGGCCGGAAATTCCCCTTGGGTCGCACTGATGAAGGCCTGAAATTCTGCAAATAGCTGCTGGCCGAACGTGACAGCCTCGGCTTCCCAAGGCCGCACATCCCAGGCGAGCGAATCAATCAGACCCATTTTCCGACCACAAAATTTAGCCGTGTAATGTGTGTGCTTCACGCCATCCTGTTTGATGCGTTTCGGCTGAAGCATGAGGCGCTTTTGCGCAACTTGTGCAATATGAACCAGCTCATGCATCATTTGTTGCGCTGCCGAATCAAAACCATATGCCGTTGATACAACAAAGTGATAAGGCAATTGCCGAGGCCCAAAGGCGCCTTTTTGCTTCGCTAGCTGCTCACGGGACGTAGGAATAGCAGATGGGGCAGATGTCACCTGCACTTCAATAGCCCGTTCCTTTTGCTGCTTAGCGGTAAATAAACGCGTGGCCGCAAACGTTGCGGCAAGTTGCAAAAGCGACGCTTCGGCTTGTGCATTATCAATGGCTATCACGCTAATCATGCGCCAGATACTACCCTTTCAATTCAGTTACCAACGACACCGCAACCCGCTGTCATTAACCTGCCCCCATTATGTCTGCTTCTAACACAAAAACCAAGAGGACAAAAAAAATAATCCGTCTGATACGCGGTAGATTTTGGAAGAATGGTGATTCTTAGGCAATCATTGACAATGACTTCTCACCAAATCTTGGCACCAAGAAGAGCTCCTCACCTTGTTAACTGATTACTTTATGACGGAAAAACAGCTTTTCTAATGAAATAATCTAGACAAACTGATGATTTTAAGCGACCTTACGGCGGTACGTACATTTTTGGCTTTGCTATCCGGAAAAAGCTGGCCAGATATTGGGGAGATGCTTTAATGCGAAATTATAAAGGTCTATCACTTGCGGTGTTAACCTGTTTGTTCACAAGCGCAGCAATAGCGGGCGGCTTACCAACAGACGACAAGAAGACTGACGCAGCTGCACCAGCGAAGCAAGAAAGCACTGTTTCTGAGACCGCTTCAACAACCACATCCAACACAGCTTTGGCAGATGATGAAACATCATCACAGCCAGCCAACAATGCTGCTGCAAATGATGGCAGCGCTGCGGCAACTGGTTTTGTTGCGGTTGAAGATGACCCGCTCGTTGTTGATGTATCAGCCATCATGGATGATGATGGTATGGGCAACATTCAGGTGCAGTGGCAAATCTCTGATAATGGCGTATCATGGCGCAACCTACCAGGTGTTATCCAACAATCTTTTACACCACGTGAACAGCATGTTGGTAGCCAGCTACGCGTTCAAATTTCATATGTTGATGGTCAAGGCAACCTTGAAACCATCATCAGCCCTGCCTCTCAGCCAGTGCAGAATGTTAATGACCGTCCGTCAGGCGCACCAATCCTCACAGGGAATGCCCGTGAGGATGATGCGATTGTTGTCGACACCAGCCTTGTTGCAGATGAAGATGGTATCGGTAATTTTGATATCATCTGGCAGCGTTCAAGCACAAAGACAGATTGGCAAGCCTTCCCAGAAGCGATTGGTGATGTGCTACGCCTCACACAAAGCCATGTTGGCTACAGCTATCGTGCCGTGATGTCTTATGTTGACACACATGGTACAAGAGAAGTGCTTGTTACAAACCCATCTGAGACAGTTGAGAATGTGGATGATCCTGTCGAAGGTGAAGTGATTATTTCTGGCGAAGCCTCAGAAGGGGAAAGCCTTCAGACACAGACATTGGGCCTATCTGATGAAGATGGTATTGCCAGCTTGTCAGTCACATGGGAAGCATCACGTGACGGCCGCTCATGGCGGGCCATTGAATCAACAGCCCAATCACGCCAGCTCTATCTTGGCCAAGATTTGGTTGGCAAGCAGGTTCGCGCGAGAGCGTCAGTTGTTGACACATTTGGTGTAGAGACCATCCTCTACAGCCAAGCCACAAATACGATTAAGAACGTGAACAATAAGCCAATCGGTAAGATTATGGTGCGCCGCGTTGGCAAATCATAAGGAGATTGCAGGCTAACGCCTACAATCCCAAATCACGAATAAAAGAAGGGATTTTTTCTTTGAAGGGGAAAAATCCCTTTTTCGCATGCGGCCAACAAAGGGCATCATAACCATATTGATATTCCGCAATCGGTAAAGGTGCAGCAAGACGCAAACGAGTAAGAGACATTTGCCAATAGCCGACAGGTTGGTAGGATAGCGCCAGCGAGTCTGCGCCAACATCACCAGCCAATGCCACCACATCATCCTGCCATTGTGGGCCATATGTAATATGATGGAGCGGCAAAGATAGTTCCTGAGCAAGGCTATGTGCTGCCTCATTCTGCGCGTTCTGTTCTATCTCGAGAACAGCCTTCGATCTGAAATCTCCGCCACATTCTGCTGGTAGGACGGCAATGGCGGCGGCTTGCTTCATCGGTGCCGTTACTTTTGCATAACAATCTTCACCTGTCACTAACCACAGCGGCGTGTGACAATCAGGTGCCTGATAAGGCAAGCGCGGTGCCGCGGCAGGCGGATTTTCAGGCCCCTCTACCGCGCGCGCTAATTCATTTAGGTCGCCATAAGGCTGATAACGCCCTCTTGTAAACTCATCAATATTATCAGCACGCGCAATATAGGCTTTCCCTCTTGTTTGCAAACCTGCAACCCAGCGCCATCCAAGCGTGTTTGAGGCAGGGTCCCCGTCAGCTAGATGCGTCATAAAGAGATGCGCGCCTGCCTGCCATGGTAAATTGAAGGTATGAATCCAGATAGAGGCAAACCACATACGCGCATGATTATGAAGGTAATTGGTCTCTTTTAGTTCGGCGAGCCACTCATCAAAACAGGCGATCCCCGTTTGCCCCTCTAAGGCCGCTGTTAAGACTTCACTCTCTCGCACGGGCGCTGAGGTAACAGATGTGTAATCCGCCCACAGGCTTGGACGCATTTCAAGCCACCCTTTCCAATAGGTCCGCCAAAACACTTCCTGAATATATTTCTCTGCCGCCTTAAAAGGGTGCGATTTTAGAACCTCTCTCAGCACCTCTTCTTCGGTTATCAATCTGCGCCGCAAGGCGGCTGACAGGCGCGACACCTCATGATGATTGCCGCGGCCAAAGTCAAAATTGCGCTTTTTGGCATAATGACCAGCGGCATGTGGCACGAACTCAGCTAGCCGCGCTAGCGCATCATCTCTTGTTATAGGTAGGTCACATCTCATCATGATTGCGGCTTCCTCTCAGCTTGGTAGTCAGGTAAGATATTGATTTTACGACGTGTTCTGCCGAAGAGATGTGATTTTTACAAAAGGGCTTCCAGAAAAAGGTTACTTCGCCTTATACTGTATCTTGTATGGTGTATGAGAACAGACACACAATCTGTAGTATGACCGCATCACAGATGCCGGCCCCGCCTTTTACCATCCTTTCCATCCCCTTTGGCCCTAGCGGCTCCGCGACTGGTTATAGTTGCGCGGGGCGTGATACCTCATCTCTCCTACATCTCCTGTCACCTTTTGCTCATGGAGGCTTACATGTTCACGACAGACCATAACATCCCCTCATCAGGGGCGATAATCCCCTTCACACCTCGTCAAGAAGATAGTGAGGCACCGCAGACATCAACGATCATGGCACTTGTCGCTGTGACTATTTTGCATGATGAGGGCGAAGTGCCGGAAGAAAAGCTCATTGACCTGATTGAGGCGACCTATGAAGCAGAAGTGATTGAGGTGGTCGATGCCTTAGAAGAGCTAGCCTTGCCACCAGAGGCACCGCATCCATTAACATTGTCCGCTGCGAATGATAATACGCAAGAGGTGCGCTCCTAAGTCAGGTAGCCTCTCTGACATGATACTAAGAGATTGAGATTTGCGCATTTTGTGCCTATCTTCAGGCCTATGTTTGACGTTCTTTCTCTGACCATTCCCTTTTTCGGCATTATCGCGCTTGGTGCGTTTTCACGTGCGATAGGATTTTTTGAAGAAGATATGGGCATGAAGCTGGCACGCTTTGCCTTTTACTTTGTTTTGCCGCCCTTTTTCTTTCTGGCGATTACTGCCGCCCCAATCGAAGATTTATTTAACTTTAATTTCCTCATCCGTTATGAGATTGCCACTTTTATTATGCTTGTAGGAGCTGGTATCGCCTCTTCGTTGCTATTTGGGTTTCGGGGAATTCAGCGAGGGCTTTATGGGCTAAATGCCGCTTATCCGAATATGGGGTATATTGGCTTTCCACTCTGTTTGATGGCGTTTGGCACAGACGCTGCCTTGCCGCTAGCCATGATGCTGACGGTTGATACGATTATGCTACTTGTCTTAACGGCGGCCTTTCTGCCAGCTGACAAGGATGGGGCGCTATTATCAACGATTGGGGTGATGCTAAAACAATTAGCGAAAAACCCACTTATCGTCTCTGCTATTGTGGGTATAGGCTGGGCCTATTTAGGCCTACCTGTCCCTTTCATTGCTGACCGATTCTTAAATTTGATGGCTGGCGCAGCAGCCCCCGCCGCGTTATTTGCCCTCGGCATCACCATTTGGGGAGCCAATTTAAAATCATCCTATGGTGAGCTTGGCTTGCTCAGTCTTTTGAAGCTTGTCATCCATCCTGCCCTAGTCGCCGTGCTATTCATAGGCAGTGATATAGAGGTGGTGTGGATACAGACAGCTATCTTATGTGCTTGTCTGCCCATTGCGGCCAATGTCTTTGCCATGTCGCAATTTTATGGTGTTTACGCACAAAAAACCGCAGGGGCTATTTTGTTAAGCACGACCATCGCCAGCTTCACAACCCCTGCGGTTCTGTATTTCATCTATCTCTATTTGCCGTAGCAAAGAGCTTATTTCTTTGGCAAGAATTTCCAAGCCATAGGAAGTGCTGCGGTGGCAATCACAATCTTTAAAATGTCACCATAGATAAATGGCACGAGACCAAACTGAAGCGCTTTATCAAAAGAGCCAACGATTGTTGAGAGATAAGTCACACCGAAGGCATAGATAACAAGGTTACCAATAACCATAGCAGCTGCTGTTGTCTGCCATGTCTTACCCCAACCACGCTCAGCCAATGAGCCTGTCACGAAGGCCGCTACGAGGAACCCAAGGAGGTAGCCACCTGTTGGACCTGCCATATAGGCTAAACCAGCGCCACCTGCAAAAACAGGAAGCCCCATGGCGCCTTCGGCTAGGTAGGCAAGGATAGTTAATGCGCCAAGGCGTGAGCCGTATGTCACACCGATCATCAAGATGATCATGGTCTGCATTGTCACAGGCACAGGATAAAATGGTACTTTGATGTGGGCTGATAGCGCCAACAAAATAGAGCCTGCAATCACAAGCATGGCTTGCTGCATGACAGATAGGCCTTTTTGGTCTTCCCCAGTTCCGAAAAGAGTCTGCATCAACGGTGCTGATGGCATTGAGACTTGAGTTGCCATGGTGGAATGCTCCTTCACTACCGAATAATTTATTCGTGTTTGTTAAACAATTTTGGTAATTATACGCAAATGCTTATATTTAGCAACAAAGGTAACGTTTTTTGGTCGGGAGCGGGCCAAAATTGTGATTGGGGGATGTGTGATGTTAGACCGGTTATTCCAGCTATCGGAACATAAAACAACAGTAAGACGAGAAGTTGTCGCAGGCTTGTCGACCTTCTTAACCATGTCATTTATCATCGCGGTTAATCCTGCGATTTTATCAGATTCAGGCATTGATTTCGCTGCGGCCTTCGTTGCCACTATCATCGCCACAGTTGTTGGCACCCTCATTATGGGGCTTTATGCGGGATGGCCAGTGGCCGTTGCGCCTGGCATGGGGTTGAATGCGTTTTTCACCTATGTGGTGGTCTTAGGATATGGCTTTAGTTGGCAGCAGGGCCTGACAGCTGTTCTTGTATCCTCTTTGCTATTCTTAGTACTATCTGCTACGAAGCTGAGAAGTTGGCTATTGCAGTCGGTTCCCTCTGCTTTGCAAGCTGGCATCACCGCAGGCATCGGCTTGTTCCTCGCAATCATCGGCCTCACAAATGCAGGGATCGTGGTATCGAACCCAGATACGATTGTGGCACTTGGCGCAGTGATGAGCCCCGAATTTATGCTCGCTATCTTTGGTCTTTTGCTCATTGCCGGTTTTGAGTATCGCGGCATCAAAGGTGGCATTCTGCTAGGCATGCTTGTGATTTCAGCCATTGGATGGGCCACGGGCCTAGCAGGCTTTAACGGCGTTGTGTCTGCCCCTCCTGTGGCGAGCGCAGCCTTTCAATTAGATTTCTCAGCCTTGACCTCACCTGCCTTTATGTCAGTGGTATTCGTCATGCTCTTTGTTGATTTCTTTGATACAACAGGCACCTTAACAGCCATTTCTGAGGTGGCTGGCAAACGCAAAGAAGATGGCACCATCGAGAATATCGACAAAGCTGTTTATGCTGATACATCGGCAAGTGTTGTCGGCGCCTTAGCAGGTACATCTAATATGACAACCTATCTTGAGAGCGCGGCTGGCATTCGCGCAGGCGGGCGCACTGGCCTCACAGCTGTTGTGATTGCCCTCTTCTTCGTAAGCTGTTTATTCTTTGAGCCGCTCTTTGCCTCAATCCCAGTTTTTGCCACAGCCCCTGCACTGATTTATGTCGCGGCACAATTCATGACAGCATTGCGCCGTGTCGATTGGGATGATCTCGCCGAAGCCTTAGCCGTGATGGTCACAGCCATTTTGATGCCTCTTACATTTTCAATCGCTGCAGGTATCGCCTTTGGCTTCATCACCTATGTGGTCATGAAGGTGATGGCTGGTAAAACCAAAGACCTCAATGCAGGCCTTTGGACAATCGTCGCATTTGCTGGTATTTGGCTTTGGCTTAGCGCATAAAACCCGCTAAGTTACCTCTGCCGGCTGGCATGTCACGAAAATGTCATATTATGAGAGTAATGTGACGATGAAGTTGATGAAAGATAGTTTGCACATGTCACAATCACCGCAAGTGATGGCACAAGACACAACAAGCCAGGTTCCCATTTTCTCTTTTGCAAATGGGGAGCTGGGCGTATTTTCAAATGCTTTCATTAGGCTTATTGAAAAAGTAACGGGCCAGCCCTTAATCAAGCGTATCTATCTTGACTATGTGGATGAGGACCGGCCCCCGCAGCTCTTTTGGCAAGATGCATTGGAGCGACTCCGCATTTCAGTTGACCTAAAGCAAGAAGATGGCGCTACCATCCCCAAGACAGGGCGGTTATTGATCATCGCCAATCACCCCTTTGGTGTGTTGGATGGAGTCGCGCTTTGCGCCATGGTTGCCGCTATTCGTCCAGACTATAAGATCATCACCCACCGAGTTTTGCGCCAGGCGCCGGCGGTCATGAATAATATTCTGCCCATTGATTTTGACGAAGATGAGAAGGCATTGCGCAATAATTTGCAGACGCGCAAAGAGGCCCTCAACCACCTTAAAGATGAGGGATGTGTTATCATCTTTCCAGCAGGTGCGATTTCACTTGCGCCTAATTTGCTTGATACAGCCATTGATTCTGAATGGAAAACATTTGTGGCTAAGATGGCAAGCTTGCCTAAAACAACCATCCTGCCATTTTACTTTGAAGGCCGGAATAGCTTTTTATTCCAACTCGCACGCCGTATTAGCCTGACGCTTGGTTATTCGCTTATGTTCCGCGAGATTAAACGCCGTATGGGCTCGCGTTTGCCGGTAACGATGCGCAAACCAATTTTGTCAGAAGAGTTATCCGCCTTTACTGACAGAGCGCAAATCACAGATTTTCTGCGCAATCGCACCTACAGCCCCTCAAATGATGATAAGGCTAGCTAAGCGCCTGCAACAAATGCGGCAATAATGCCGCATCAAATGTCAGGATATAGGGTGTGGTCCGATAAGATGGCTCTGGGTCTAAGATAAGCTCATCTGCTGCTAGTTCATTTGAAGATGAAATAAGCCCGCCAAGCGTAAGCTCTTGTCCTGCCACAGACCATAATAGGCCGTCAGAGACGGCAAATTCAACAGGCGCAAGAGGAAGCACCGAACAGAGATGACCTGCTTCAAGTGATAAGCTTGTCCGCCCAGAGGTAACGAACACCACATCTTCATCACCGCATAAAATAATCGGTTGGTCGCGGTGATATTTGGCACATAGATGCAGTGAGGCATAATGTTGGTCAGACCGCCCGCCTAGCAATGCCGCCCCTACCATCAAAGGCGCCCGCACGGAATAAAGGGCCTTTTCAAAATCATTATGGTCTTGTTCGGCAAGAGCGATAACGTCGCGTGCTGCACGGTGCGTGTGCGGGGAAATAGAATCCATATCGCCGATAAGCAACTCTGCCACCTCGCCCGCTTCTTCAATAAAGTGAAGACCACCATCAAGCGCGATGAGTGGCATGCGAGGTAGGTAGGGCGCAATATAAGAGGGAAGATGCGGTGCATTCCCCACAATCATAACAGGCGTTGAAAACTCTCTCATAAGGGGCCTCATAGGATGATGTCCTATGAGGCACGCTAGGTTTATTTTTCGCGGAATGCAACCTCTGTCGCCTTCTTAATCGGCGATAAGATATAGTCAATCACCGTCCGCTTGCCACCAATGATATCAACGGTCACTTGCATGCCTGGCACGATATCCGGGGTGACCCCACTTGTGGCAAAGACAGGGTTCGGAATGGCTATCATCGTTTCATAATAGGCTGGGATCCCCTCTTCTTGAGTTGTGTTACTCGCCACATGAACCACCTTGCCCTCTAATGCGCCATAACGAGACACATCATAGGCTGCAAGTGAAATCCGTGCTAATTGGTCTTGTGTGACATCTGCCACATCTTGCGGCAGACGCTGGGCACGCACAACCAGCTCTGATTCCAACGGTACAATCTCTGATAACACGGTACCAGCTTGCACCACAGCCCCGACGGTCTTAACATGCAGCGCTGATACCACTCCTGATTCAGGTGCCCTGATATCAGCGTGAGACACGCGGCCTGCTAGGGATTCCTGACGAGCTTGAGCTTGCGATAGGCGAGTTTGCGCCTCGACCAGCTGGGCACTTGTTTCAGCCTTGGTCCGAGATTGGATAGAAATGATCTCCTTCTCTCTGCCGATTTTCTCTGCCTCAAGGGCGCGAGCGCTAAGCCGAGCCAACTCAGCACTGCCTTGGGCCTGCCGCCATTTAGTCTCAGCATCAATCAATTTCAGCTTTGGCTCATGGCCTGCATCTACCAGCGGTTTTAACAGATCATATTCTTGCTTACGGATACGAGTTTGTGTTTCTGCGATAGACGCCTCGGCCGTCTTTTCAGTGATCGATCGCTCAAGCGCTTCTACTGATTGTTGCAATACCGCAATCTGTTCTTGCAAGGCTAAGGACCGTTGACGGAATAACCCGACTTCCGTTGCCACCGCCTCAGGGGCAGCAGCTATCACTTCTTCAGGAAAAGCGATATCTACCCGGTCCGCTAATTCAGCTTCAAGGCGCACGATAGAGGCTTTCGTTTTCAGCAAAATCAGCCTGTACATCGGTATCTTCAACCCGAAAGAGAATATCGCCCTTTTCGACCTCACTTCCCAACTCAACATGAATAGCTGTGATAGAGCCAGGCAAACGGCTTTGCACCACTTGAATATCACTTGGTGGGATCACTGTTCCCTCTGCTCGTACCTGCTCATCAAGCTCTGCATGCGATGCCCAATAAAAGGCGATCACAAAGAAAGCTGTGATGAAAATAAAGACGATCTGTCCACGCAATAGTCCAGTTTCTTCAACGGATTCAAAATCAGGCTCATCATGCGAGATAGGCACCGTGCCAAACATGATAGGGGCTGGCCCATACCATTTACGATAGAGACGTCTGAAGGGCCAAAATAGAATTCT
>CALEYP010000125.1 GCA_937924895.1 uncultured Alphaproteobacteria bacterium | reverse complement strand
AGATGTTGGCAAGAGGTTCTTTACGGTAAACACCAACGTCTAGGCTTGCCCATAGCTTTTCATAACGTGTATCGCTACCGAACTCACCCATACGTACAGGGAATTTACCTTCTGGCGCCATACCGAGCCAATCGCCATAACCTTTTGAGACAACAAACTTAACGAACTCAGCAGCAACATCTGTATTCGCGTCAGCAGTAATGCCCAAATAACGGACGTCGGCGTAAGCCGCGCCAGCGTCATTACCTGGCCCTGAGAAAACAGTTACAAAGCCTGTATTCTTGGCCAATTCTTTTGATGTTGGATCATCATTGATTGTTACTGGTGCTGAGTCGCGTAGACCACCTAATTCATCAAGCAATGATGGTGACCAGATGATCATAGCAGCTTTACCATCGAGATATAGCTCACGGCTTTGCTTCCAATAAAGGTCACCTTCTGGAGACGCGTCAGCAATTGTCTTATAGAATGACAAGACGTTCTTTAGCTTGCTTGTGTCTTCATTTACAGATCCATCAGCATTCACTGGTGAATAGCCAGCTGCCAATGAAATATGCTCAATCAATTGCATCATGTAAGTTTCGTCAATTTTCGTCGCAGCAACGAAGCCATACATTGATGGTGGGTTGTGGAGTGCTTCAATTGCAGCTTCAATATCTGCAAAAGATTTTGGTGCGGCGAGGCCATTTTCAGCAAACACGTCTGAACGATACACAACAAGCTGTGTCCAACCATCTGTAGGTACAGATACAATCTCGCCATCTGATTTAGCCATGTTTAATGGGCCTGATGCGAATGTGTTTGTCCCTAACTCGTCAACCACATCTGTTGCGGCACCAGCGTCTAGGATACCAGCTTCAGCAAATGGCAATAGATGTTGAACTGTGTGGTTCAAAACATCTGGTAATTCACCAGCTGCAAATGCCGCGGTGGCTCTAGTCGCGATATCTTTTTCAGTGACAGCAACAATATTCACTGTGTGACCTGTTGCAGCATTAAAGTCGGCAGCGATTTGCTGCTGACGTGCCATTCTGTCTGGCTGCTCTTCCATTGTCCACATTGTGATCTCATCAGCAAAAGCTGATGAAAGCATGGTAGCAGAGAGTAACAGCCCTGCCCCGATCTTAGTTAACTTCTTCATTGTTTCCTCCTCAAGAAGTTAGGGTTATTCAGTGTGGCCCGAAATAGGGCCATCGCTCATTCGGCGCACCAATTTTGCGCTTCGGAGTTCTTGGTAATCTGTCGGATTTCCCCCATCAATAATCGCCAGCAGCATATCACCAATCTGGCGCCCTGAATGGGCCAATGGCTGCGCCATCGTCGTCAAGGGTGGGTTTGTGTGTTTGCCAAAAGCTAGACCATCATATCCAATCACGCTCACATCTTTTCCTGGCTCTAAACCTTGGGCGCGAATTGCAGCCAAGGCGCCAATAGCCTGCGTGTCAGTTGCACATAGAATTGCTGTTGGTGAGGCCGGCGACTTCAGCATATTAACCGCTGCGCGCTCACCTGCATCATCGCTTAATTCTGCAACTTCAATAAGACTGTCATTCACTTTTAGCCCATTCGAAAGAATGCCTGCCCGATATCCGTCAAGGCGCATTTGTGCGAAGTGATAATATGTTGGCGCTCCGATAAATCCAATCTGGCGATGCCCTAACATCACTAAATGGTCAACAGCGTCCATAAAGGCGCTTTCGCTATCTACATCATACCAAGCATAGTCAGCATGAGAAACAGATCGCCCATGAACGATAAACGGCACCTTATACTTCCGTAATAATTCAATGCGCGAATCTTGTTTGTAGGGACGCGAGATCACAACACCACTTACCTTGCCAGAACGGGATAATTTGGCAATGGTTTCCGCCTCTTCTTCACTGGAACTAGCTTGTACCACTAGTAAATCCCAATTTCGTCTTGCGAGAGATTGTCCCAACCCCTCAAGCAATTGTGAAACAAAAGGCTCTGATAGTGCGTTAGTATTGGCTGGCATCAAATAAGCAACGGCTTCTGCCACGCCAGTGGCAAGACGACGCGCCGTTTGATTAGCCTTATAATTATGCTTCTCAGCGCAAGCGATAACGCGGCTTCTAGTTGCTTCGCTAATATCAGAATAGCCATTGAGCGCGCGCGACACAGTGCCTTCGGCAAGACCAAGTTCTTTAGATAAGAATTTGAGACTAACTTTTTGCATGTGTTCTCCCACTGATTTAAACGCTATTCCGAAAGCGCTTTCGGAATCAAGTGACAAAATTATAAATTGTAGTTATAAACCACATTGTGGGATAACAACATTTCACTAGTCATTCGAAAAACCCTGCTTTTCAACGATATAGGACAAATGAAAATGGAAATTGGTGAACGCCCTTGGGGCAAATATGAAGTGCTTGTGGAAGCTGATGGCTATAAAGTGAAACGAATCACAGTAACCCCCGGCGGTCGACTTTCTCTGCAGTCTCATGAACATCGTGCGGAACATTGGGTTGTTGTAACGGGCACAGCCAAGGTCACAGTCGATGATGATGTGATGATGAAAAACCCTGGCGAATCTGTCTATATTCCCCTTGGCGCCATCCACAGGCTTGAAAATGAAACAGCTGCCGATATGGTTCTTATCGAAGTGCAAACTGGCACTTACTTAGGTGAGGATGATATCAAACGCTATGAAGATATCTATGGTCGTTAATAACCAGCTGTTCCCCATAACCTCAATTTGACATTATAAGGCAGCAAATCCAAGGCTGCCTTATAATAGACACCTAGCAAGTGAGAGCACTTACCTAAGCTTCGCCCCCATCTGTGGGATATATGTGACAATTTGAACCAGCTATGCAGGCTTGAAACAGCGTAATACCTGTTCAGTTGCTGCCTGCAAAGGATCTATTGTGTCCTTTAATATCTGAAGCCTATCAAAGCGTGTCTCATCTTGATTTACAGATTCTCGTAAGGCTGAACCAAAAGCCAGTCGTAATTCTGTACCGATATTAAATTTGCAGATGGCAGACTGTTGAGAAAGATGCTTACGCTGCGCCTCTGGCACGCCAGAGCCACCATGAATTACAAGTGGAACCGAGGTTGTGGCTTCAATCGCGCGAATGCGTGGCTCATCTAGCCCTCCCTCTCGATCTTGTTGAAGATGGACATTGCCAACGGAAATTGCCATAGCATCAATACCTGTTTGATCAGCAAAAATCGCGGCCTCTTCTGGATCAGTGCCAGCAGAATGCTCACCTCCCGCATAACCAACAAACCCAATCTCACCTTCACAAGAAATGCCGGCATTATGAGCTAATTCAGCCACTTTTGCTGTTTCATCAATATTCTGGCTGAGAGGCTTGCGAGAGCCATCATACATCAAAGAGGTAAACCCGCTATCAAGGGCAAGCTGGCACTCTTCAAAATAATAGCCATGGTCAAGATGCGCAACCACAGGCACTGATGCCTGTTCAGCTAAATGACGGAACATTTTACCAAGGATAGGAAGCGGCGTATGCTCACGGCAGGATGGTCCAGCTTGAAGAATAATGGGCACATTCTCTGCCTCAGCCGCAGCTACATAGGCCACCATATCTTCCCATCCTAGGGTGACAAGACCCGCCACAGCATAACCATTTTTCAATGCCGGTTGCAGTACATCTGAAAGAGTCGCTATCGTCATTTGAATTTCGCTATCATATCTTTGATGCCAGGAATCGTCTCAACCTGATAGGCATGTGTTGGTTGAAAAAATTGTACCAGTGAGCGTTGCGTTAACCCGCCTAGAATAGTGAAATAATACATCTCATATCCCGGCAAAACACAGCATGGATGATAGCCCTTATCAATACAAAATGTTGAACCATCCACTATGTGATAGGCATCACCCGGCTCACCATCCTCACGCTGCAGCATCTGCAAGCCAGACCCCCAATTTGGTTTAAAACGGAAATTATAGGTTTCATCATGCCGCGTCTCATCAGGAAGCCGGTTGGTATCATGTTTATGACTTGGAAAGCCTGACCAGCCACCTGCCCCGACGGTAAATAGCTCACTGACCAACAATCTGCCAACTTTATCATGCTGTTTCTGACCAAGAATATGTTTGATTTTACGGTGAGTCTTTGTGTCATCAGACCCATATTGCACCAAATCAGGTTCACGCACATCAAAGGGCTCTAGCACCTTGTCATATTTCGCACCAGCGATGAAGGTTTCGGTCTCGTCAGATTGACAGATGATGGTCACCTTTGCGCCAACAGGAATATAAACACCCTCTGGATCGCCATCCCAAACATCCTCACCTCGTTTGCCAAGCTTTGTGAAAGATACCCCCTCGACTTCAACATCAACCGTACCTGTTGCCGGTACAATGCAAGTCTCATAGCCTGGCACTTGGTAGTGAAAAGCCTCACCTTTTTTCAATTTTACAATGTTAAAATAATTTAACGGCACCAATTTATCGTCAATATCAACGATTGGCTGATTGCCATTATCATAAGGTGCAATATGCATTAGTGCGTTCCTTTCACGCTTGGTCCTGAATAATCATGTGTGGCCATAAAGCTAACTAGCTCATCCTCAAATGGCATAGCAATCGCACAGCCGGGCTTTGATACGGTGATGGAGGCACAAGCTGAGCCGCGTAAAATCGCATCACCAAGTGAGAGTCCATCTGCCAGTGAGGCCACAAATCCTGCCATAAAACTATCCCCGGCACCGGTTGGTTTCAGGGCCGTGACAGGATAAATGCCAGTGGTAATTTCATTGCCATCACAGAAGGTGACCGCCCCTTTTTCTCCCATCTTATAGACAATGATAGTGCCTGGCCTTTGCGCAAGACTGCGCGCTTTATCTAAGCCTTTTTCAATGCCGCCCGCCATGAAGCCAAATTCTTCATCATTACCCACAACCACATCACTCAAAGCACCGGCCTTTGACAAGACATCTTCGGCCACTTGAGGGGATGCCCAGCTATAGGGGCGGTAATCAACATCAAAAATTATAGGAATGCCAGCCTCTTTAGCGCGCTCAAATGCCTTAAATGTGGCTGAGCGCGATGGCTCTTGTGCAAAAACAGTGCCTGCGGTGATAAGGGCGCTAAAGCGGCTGAAGTCAATCGCGTCAATATCTGCCTCATTCATCTGAAAATCAGCCGCATTATTGCGATAAATCACAGATTGATGGTTTTCCACCCGCGACTCATAAACCGCAAGCGAGGTCCGTTCTTCGCCTTTGATACTGCGAACATAGCGCTTATCAATACCGAACTGATCAAGCTGATTCAGGCAAAACGCACCGACTGAATCATCTGAGACACAGGTTACTAAGGCGGCCTGACAACCAAGCTTGCACAGACCTGCTGCGATATTCGCAGATGAACCACCCATTGTAACAATCATATCAGTGGCATCTTCTGTTGCGGTACCTGGCGGATCGGGACATAAATCCATCCCCACACGCCCGATCACTAGAAACTTCTTATTCTGTAAATCCTCTACTCGCATCACACGCCTCTGCGCTGTTTTTGGCGTGTTGATTCAACATCCTGATGCGCTTTTTGTACTTTTGGGCTCTCAGAAATATGCGGTGTGCCAACTTCCCACCATGTGTGACCCTCAGCTGTCCACCCTTCATAGGCGTCAACCTTCATCACGATCACATAGCTCTTATCTGCTTTCTGCGCCCGTTTGAAGGCTTCGGCAAGTTCAGCTGGGTTTTCCACTGTTTCGGCATGTGCGCCCATTGACGCAGCGTGGGCCGCAAAATCAACGGCAAAAGGCTGCGTGACCGTCGGGCAATCTTCAATCAGATTGTTGAAGCTTTCATTACCCATATTGTTCTGAAGCTTATTAATAACCGCAAAACCGCCATTATCCAGCACAAGGGCAATGATTTTCTTATCACTCAATACCGAGGAATAAATATCCGAATTCAGCATAAGATATGAGCCATCACCACAGAAAGTGATGGTATCTCGCTGAGGTTCTCTCTGGCTTTGGGCTATGCGTGCGCCCCATGCGCCTGAAATTTCATAGCCCATGCAAGAAAACCCAAATTCCACATCAACTGTGCCAATATCAAGGGTACGCCAATTAGCTGTGACCTCAGCTGGCAAGCCGCCGGCGGCAGCCACTACTCTATCGCGCTTGTGACAAAGCGCATTCACAACGCCAATTGCCTGCGCATAGGAATTCGGCCGGTTATCGCCATAGCTGACATTATCAGCGACATAAGCATCCCATGATTGTCTTTCTGCCTGTGCCAATTTTAACCACGCATTATCTGCCTGATAACCGGCAATGGCATTAGACAATGCGTTCAGCCCTAATTTTGCATCACCAACAATAGGAAGTGATCTATGTTTGCCAGCATCATGACGCGCCGCATTAAGCGAGATAAAGCGCGCCTCCTTGGCAAAGGCCGTCCATGAACCAGTGGTGAAATCCTGCAATCTGGTGCCAACCGCGACAATCACATCAGCCTTTTCAGCTATGGTATTGGCGCTGTTCGAACCAGTCACACCAATCGGGCCAATATTATGCGAATGGCTATTCAGCATATTGGCACGACCAGCGATGGTTTCCACTACCGGTATGCCATGCTCTTCTGCAAAACTTGTCAGCTCTCCCACCGCTTGCGAGTATTGCACACCACCTCCCGCGATGATCATCGGGCGTTTGGCGGTTTTCAACAATGCAGCAGCTTCCGCAATCTCAGTTGCATCAGGTGTCTGGCGACGGATATGGTGTAGTTTTTTCTCAAAGAATTCTACTGGATAATCATAAGTCCAGCCTTGCACATCCTGTGGCAACCCCAAAAAGACAGGTCCGCAATCACCAGGGTCGAGCATGGTTGCCACTGCCGCTGGCAATGATTGGATAATTTGTGCGGGATGCGTGATTCTGTCCCAATAGCGGCTGACAGGTTTAAACGCATCATTCACACCAAAGGTCGGGTCATAGAAATTTTCCATCTGCTGGAGCACAGGATCAGGCAGACGCGTTAAAAATGTATCGCCGCAAAGCATCATCATCGGTAGTCGGTTAGCATGGGCCAGTGCCGATGCGGTCAACAGATTTGCTGTACCAGGTCCGGCACTCGCGGTACAAAACATAAAACGCTGACGCAGCCATGCTTTGGCATAGCCCGCCGCCGCAAACCCCATAGATTGCTCATTCTGACCACGATAAAGCGGCAGACTGTCTTGATAATTATGCAAAGCCTCACCAAGGCAGGTCACATTGCCATGGCCAAATATGCCAAAACCACCACCACAAAGACGATGTTCTTCGCCATCAATCATAATAAATTGATTATCGAGCCAGCGCACAATTGCCTGGGCAGTTGTTAATTTCACCAATCCGTCGCTCACTATTTCGCTCCTCGCCTTCGCCCTATTTTTAGCTTAGCTTCTTGCCGCAATTTCTCTATTTGCTGCTTGTATGTTCTGTTAGGGAAGGTTAGCGTATTTGCAACCGGTTGCAAAGAGCCCAAAAGCCATGAAAGGAGATTGGTTGTGACAAAGATAGGTATCGGCATTATTGGGGGCGGCTATATGGGCAAAGCACATGCGGTTGCGATGCTCTCAGTCGGCGCTATTTTCAATACCAAGCTGCGGCCACATCTGGAAATGGTGGCTGCAACAAGCAGTGAAACAGCAGAAAATTATCGTCAGGCCTATGGCTTTGCGCGAGCCACAGATGATTGGCGCGCATTAATCAATGATCCAGCGGTTGAAGCTGTGATTATTGCTACTCCACAAAATACCCACCGTGAAATGGCAGAAGCAGCCCTGAAATTAGGTAAGCCTGTTCTATGTGAAAAGCCGATAGCTGATTCGCTAGAAGATGCGCGCGCTATGGTCGAAATGGCAGAGGCGGCAGGGGTTGCCAATATGATGGGGTTCAATTACATCCGCACCCCCGCCAGCCAATATGCCCGTCAATTGCTGGCTGAGGGCGCCATCGGACAGGTGACATGGTTCCGCGGTGAGCATGCAGAAGATTTTCAGGCTGACCCTAACCTGCCCCATAATTGGCGCTGTTCTGGCATTGCCAATGGCAATATGGGCGATCTAGCCCCACATCCGATAAACGCAGCTCTTGCACTGATGGGGCCGATTGAAAAGGTGATGGCTGATGTGGAATGCGTTCATAAAGAGCGTCCGGGTGGCACTGTGACTAATGATGACCATGCCCAAATTATGTGCCGCTTTGCCAATGGTGTCATGGGGCACATCTATTCATCACGCCTCGCGACCGGTCGTAAGATGGGTTATGCCTATGAAATCCACGGCACTAAAGGCTCTATCGCCTTTGATCAGGAAGATCAAAATGCACTTTTCCTATATCGTGCCGAAGGCCCTGAAGCTGAGCGGGGTTTTAAAAAAATCCTCGCAGGCCCTGCCCATCCCGATTACCTCCCATTTTGTCAGGGGCCAGGTCATGGCACGGGGTATCAAGATACGGTTATCATTGAAGCAAAAGATTTTTTAGAGGCGATAGCCACAGGCAAGGCCATCTGGCCAACCTTTAGAGATGGATTGGCAGTTGCTGAAGTGGTTGATGCGGTGCATAAATCTTCCGCAACAGGTCGTTGGGTACCAGTAGTTCGAGTTTAGGAGAGTTCACATGACAATCAGAATTGGAAATGCCCCTTGTTCATGGGGGGTAGAATTTGCCAACGACCCTCGTAACCCGCATTGGCGCACGGTCCTTCAGGAATGTGCTGAGGCAGGTTATAAGGGTATTGAGCTTGGTCCCGTTGGGTTTATGCCGGAAGACCCCTCAGAGCTTGGCGAGGCGCTTGATGAATTTGGCCTTGAACTAATTGGCGGTGTTGTTTTCCGCGCTTTCCATGATAAGGACAAATGGGATGATGTCATGGATGGGGCTGTGCGCACTTGCCAAGCCCTCAAGGCCCATGGCGCAAGTCATTTTGTGCTAATTGACAGCATTTCTCCACGCCGCGCCCCAACAGCAGGACGCGCTGATGAGGCAGAACAGATGGATAATGCTGAATGGCAGGCTTACCGAGACCGAATTGTTACCATCGCCAAGATGGGCGCAGAAGAATATGGCCTTATCCCTGAATTACACCCCCATGCAGGTGGCTTTATGGATTTCGAGCCAGAGGTAGAACGGCTCTTATCTGAGGTAGATAGCGATATCCTTAAGCTTTGCATTGATACCGGCCATTGTACCTATGCCGGCTTTGACCCTGTTGCCTTTATGAAGCGTCATAGAGATCGCATTACTTATGTGCATTTCAAATCCACTGACAAAGATATTAAGGCACAAGCCATCGCAAATCGCACAGGCTTTTATGATGCGTGCGGACAGGGCATTTTCTGCACCCTCGATAAAGGCGAGGTCGATTTTCCGGCAGTGCGTCAATTATTGCTTGAAACAAATTACACAGGCTGGTGCACCATTGAACAGGATTGTGATCCAACCCTGTACCCTGACACGCTTGGTGATGCACGTCTAAATCGTGAATATCTTGAATCAATTGGTTTTCAATAAGAGTGAGTTCTAAAATGGCAAAATTAAAATGGGGAATGATTGGCGGTGGTGAAGGCAGCCAGATTGGGCCAGCACACCGTCTTGGTGCTGGTCTTGATGGGGCTTTTGACTTTGTTGCAGGCGCGCTTGACCACAGACCGGATGTTGGGCGTGACTATGGCGCTCGTCTTGGTCTCGACGCAGACCGTTCCTATGGCGATTGGCAAGAAATGCTTGATAAAGAGGCAGCTCGTGATGACCGCATTGACCTTGTAACTGTGGCAACCCCGAATGCAACACATTTTGAGATCACCAAAGCCTTTTTGGAAAAAGGATTTCATGTCTTGTGTGAAAAACCGATGACGATGACGGTTGAAGAAGGGGAAGAGATTGTCAAAATAGCGCAGGCCTCAGGCAAAATCTGTGCGGTGAATTATGGCTATACCGGCTATTCCCTTGTCCGTCACATGAAGGCAATGGTGGCACGCGGAGATTTGGGCGCTATTCGTCTAATTAAGGCTGAATTTGCTCATGGCCATCATGCTGATGCTGCCGATGCTGATAATCCACGCGTCAGGTGGCGTTACGATCCGGCACAAGCTGGCGTATCAGCACAATTTGCAGATTGCGGCATCCATGCACTGCACATGGCCAGTTTTGTGATTGGCCAAGAAGCTACTCAATTATCAGCAGATATTGTGTCTTGCATCTCATCACGCGAGTTAGAAGATGATGCGATGGTCAATTTACGGTTTGATGGTGGCGCTGTGGGCCGTCTTTGGACGTCATCTGTCGCGATCGGCAGACAACATGGTCTGACATTACAGGTCTTTGGCGAAAAAGGTGGATTGCGCTGGTCTCAAGAACATCCCAACCAACTTTATTGGATGCCCTTGAATGAACGCCTGCAGATCATTGAGCGTGGTGAAGCAAATCTCTCACCTGAGGCAGATCGCACAACGCGTGTCACGATTGGGCATGCCGAAGGAATGCCGCTTGCTTTTGCGAATATCTACAAGGATTTGGCGGAGGTGATTAACGCGGCGAAAGCCGGAACCGCCCCAGATCCAGCGGCAAATCTTTATCCTCGTGCTGAGGATGGTTTGCGTTCCATGGCAGCTGTTGAAGCTGTCGCAGAATCGGGCAAAGCGCATGGTGTTTGGGTTGATGCCCGCCCACCTATGTTCCGTTCAACCTGATACATAGGAAATTTATACAAGGTCGTGGCGTGCACGCAGCGTGCCACGATCTATTAACTGACACTCAAATAAACGCGTTTCAGGTGTTTTATCAGGATCTTCCAGCAAAGCAGTCATAAGCTCAACTGTTGCCTCGACAATATCTGAAATAGGCTGAGAGATTGTGGTCAGATTGATATTCTCCCATCCTGCCAGCTCCATATCATTCAGCCCGATGATACCCACTGCCTCTGGCACCTTTAGGCCACATTCTTGCAAGGCTGACAAAGCCCCTATTGATAACACATCATCACCGCAGAAATAGGCCTCCATCACCTCATCCTTGACTAGACGAAGCATTTCATTTCGGCCAGCGCGGAAAGTATAATCTTCGGCAAAACTATAGGAAACTGTCATTTCTGGATGTTTAGCTATCTCATTTAAAAAGCCTGCCATGCGGTCTTGCGTAGAGCTGGCTTGCTGTGGGCCACCAAGAAACCCAACTCGTCGATAACCTCTCTCCTTCAACGTTAAAGCTGCTAGCTGGCCACATTTTTCATTATCAATACCTACCACATGCACTTTTGGGGTTAGCGAGTATTTACCAAAGCTATGCACAATGGGCATATCCGCATCACGAAACGCCTCAGCAAAACTAGCTGGCAAGGTTGAAGAAGCCAGCACCACGCCATCAACAGAATATTGTTTTAACATCCTGACAGAATGCTGTGGGTCTGTCTCATCTGTGAGGTTTACCATCAGTGGCCGCAAGCCTTTGGCTTGCAAACCTCTTGTAAACAAATCAAACACTTCCAGAAAAAGCGGATTATGGAAATTATTCAACACCATCCCAATAAGCTTTGTTCGTCCTGTTGTCAGCGAGGAGGCCAACGCGTTGGGATGGTACCCTAATTCATTGGCAGCTTTTGTGACCAGCTGTCTGGTTTTATCTGACACAGAGGCGCCGGGGGTAAATGTACGAGAGACAGCGGAGCGAGAGACGCCTGCGCGTTCTGCGACATCTCGAAGTGTTGTTGCCATAGCCTTGCCCCCTCTTCCGCTCCTAGCTGTCTCGTTCTACAATCCAAGCGACCGCAGGGTCCAGCTGAAAACGCCATTTTCGCAAAGGACCTGCCATTACATTGAGATAATACATCTCAAAACCATAAGGGGCGGCACAGGGGTGATGCCCTTTTGGCACCAAAACAACATCATGGTCTTTGACTGACATCGTTTCATCAAGTGAGCCGTCTTCTGTATAGACACGCTGGATACCAAACCCGTCTTCAGGGGCAATCCGATGATAATAGGTTTCTTCTAAATAAGTGATATGGGGATAATTATCTTCATCGTGACGATGGGAAGGAAAAGATGACCAATGGCCATTTGGGGTGAATACCTCTGTTACCAAAAGGCTATCCGCTACATCTCTGCCTTCCATGGCAATATTATGAATATAGCGGGTATTACTGCCTTTGCCACGTTCTTCAAGGCTAATGCCATCAGGGCCAAGGCGCTGTGCCTGATAACCACCTTGCCCCGGCGCCTTGCAGACTGCCAGCACACAATCAGTTGTGGCAATGGCATGCCAACTAGCTTCATTAGGGATGTAGAGCGCGTGTGGCGGCGTGCGCTCCCACACAGATAGACGCTCACCCATCTCTCCCCAATCCTTATCCGCTGCTGTGATATGGGCACGCCCCTCTACAAGCACAAGAATTATCTCATTATCACCGCACACATCCTCAGCACGCTCCCCTTCAGCGAGGCGATATACATCAAACCCCACATAAGACCAGCCTGCATTTTCCGGTGTTACATGTTGGATTCGGCCTGTTGTTGCGTCTGGTTTTCGTAATAGATGTTTCATAATCAAAATCTCTTAGTCATAACCAGTTAGGCGCGTTTTTTTGTCGACTGTGCCACCAGAGCTGCTTCAAACTCTGATTGTGACAGCCCCTCATCAAGCGCCCGTTTCAGCAATTCTGCTTGCGTTTCTGAAGCATTGCCCCCAAGGGGTGGGTCAGTATCCAGATTAGTGGGAAAGGCATAGCCTTCGGCTGATGCATGGATAGCCGCATTTCGGTATTCAACAGGCAAATTCATTTGTTGAAAGGCCGGGAACAAAGCTTTGACCATTTTATCCCGATCCACACTTTCAATTGGACGCCCCATCATGGATGAGATTTGCAGTAAATTGGCCATTCGTGCGATATCTGTACTGTCATTATCACCTGCAGCATGAAAGAGCGCTGGGCTGAAGAAAACCGCATCTCCCTTAGACAGAGGCACCTGCACATAATGGGCTTCAAAATAATCACGATAAGCCTGTTGATGTACCGCAATATAGCCCGTTTTCAAGAGCTGCGAAAAAGGAAGTAATTTGGTTGGACCTGAGATAACCGGCATATCACAATGAGCGATTGCCCCCTGTAGGGTAATAGTTGTTGAGATATCATGGGTATGCACAGGATACATCAGGGCCTGCGCTGCTGGCATGAAGCCAAGATGGTAATCACGATGGGCCGTCTGAGCTCTGCCCGTAGGGCGTACCAGATTCACCTGCGCTGTCATCTGATAGGCTGGGCCGAGAAAAGCCTCGCAGACCCCATCAATGGACGGGCTCCCAAAATAGCGGATAAACAAGGCCGGATCAGCCAAACACAGCTTCTGTAGTGAATTCCAGATGCGGTCATTCGCGCCTTTGCCTGCAAAATGATCGCCGCCCGTTTGCGTGCCTCGCTCAGCCTCAATGATATCATGATAAATCTGTGTCACAGCATCGATGACATCGTGATCAGTGATAGCTTGCTTGATGACGATCACGCCAGACTGATGGACAAGTATATTTGCCCATTCAGACAGCAAAGAGTGGCGCGTCTCAGGATTTGCTAGAATGCCTGTTAAAGAGGGCCCATCATAAAGAGGAATATTCTTTTCGATACCTATTGCGTATGTATTATCGGGCAGATGAAGCTCTCGTGAGACAAGCGCATCAAGATCATCAAGCTGACAATCCGACATCTGGTAATAGCTTGCCATGTGACACCTCGCTTATTCCCAACAGCACCTGTTACAGTGCTGTCTCTGCATATTCCGCCCCTGTTTTTGCACCGGTAATATAGGATACCACATCCTCACCTGTGACCTTGCCATTCTTAATATCTAGATTGGCGCAGATACGCCCTCGTCTAAACACCACGATACGATCAACAAGGTCAAAGACTTGCCGCATATTGTGGCTAACGAGGATTAGCGGTTCACCAGCTTCTTTCAGGTTACGAATGATATTTTCCACCTGCTCAGTCTCCTGAACGCCCAGAGCTGCTGTTGGTTCATCCCTAATTGTTAATCGAGACTGAAAACTGGCTGTGCGGGCGATAGCCACACATTGGCGTTGGCCACCAGACATATTTTGAATGGTGTTGTTAATATTTGGAATTTTCACCGCCGTCTTTTCAAGTGCTGCCATAGTTTCATCGCGCATAGCCTTATAATCAAGGCGGCGAAACGGACCTAGCCAGTTCCATTTGGTAATTTCACGTCCTAGAAATATATTATCAGGCACATCAAGATGGTCTGCTAATGCGAGCGTCTGGAAGACGGTTTCAATCCCTGCTTCTCGGGCCTGAATAGGCCCTTTGAAATTCACCTCTTTGCCATCAAAAACGATAGTGCCGCTTGTACGCTGTTCCACGCCTGTAATCTGACGCACAAAAGTCGATTTACCGGCACCATTATCGCCCATAATTGCAACATGTTCGCCCTTTTTAAGCTTGAAGTCTGCGCCTTCCAGCGCGTGAACACCGCCATAATGTTTTGTCAGGCCCTTTGTTTCAAGAATAATATCTTCCATAACAGCCTCCCTTAACTCCGCGCTGCGGCGCGTTCCTGACGCACCTTATCAAGAACCACAGCCGATATAATTATGACCCCCATCGCCATCAGCTGGAAGAAGGCATCAAGCTTGATATAGGTGAAACCTGACTGAATAACGCCAAACACCATAGCCCCTAACACTGTGCCAATAATTGAACCGCGACCACCTGTGAGGCTAACCCCGCCGATTACGGCCATGGCAATAGCATAAAGCTCATAGAAAATACCCATACCTGATTGGGCAGTCAGATTTTTTGAGCTCAAGACAACCGCCGCAAAAGCAGCCAACATGGAGGCCATCATATAAACCATCACCTTAGGGCCTTTGACATTAATGCCGGACATACGCGCTGCATCTTCATTTGAACCGATGGCATAGGTGTGTTTGCCATAAACAGTGTAACGCATGACGAAATGCAAGATGAAAGCGAGGCCAATGAACCAAAATACAGGCATCATACCTTTCCCAATGGCGGCAAAACTCTCGGTAGGGAACGAGACTGGTTTCCCTCTCGTCAAAGCTTGTGCAATCCCTCTGGCAATCAAAAACATGCCAAGTGTGGCAATA
>CALEYP010000124.1 GCA_937924895.1 uncultured Alphaproteobacteria bacterium | reverse complement strand
CTATCCGTGAAGGTGGCCGTACAGTCGGCGCCGGCGTGGTTGCATCAATTAAGTAGTAATAAACTCTCAAAGGAAGGCAGAAAGCTGCCTTCCTTTATCGTTGATTGAAAAGGGAATAAAGCCATGGAAAGCCAGAATATTCGTATTCGGTTAAAAGCATTCGACCATCGGATTTTAGATCAGTCTACAAATGAGATCGTCAGCACAGCAAAGCGCACAGGCGCAGAGGTCCGTGGCCCGATCCCACTGCCTACGAATTTGCGCAAATTTACAGTGTTGCGTGGGCCGCACATTGATAAGAAGAGCCGTGAGCAGTTCGAAATGAGAACGCATAAGCGGCTATTGGATATTATCGACCCAACACCACAGACAGTTGATGCTTTGATGAAGCTCGACCTGGCTGCTGGCGTTGACGTTGAAATTAAGCTCTAAGGGGACTTGGTTATGCGTAGTGGCGTTATTGCCCGTAAACTTGGTATGACACGCATCTTTAACGATGCTGGTCGTCATGTCCCGGTTACGGTTTTAAAAATGGATGATGTGCAGGTAGTGTCACATCTGACGAATGAAAAGAATGGCTATACTGCTCTGCAGCTTGGTGCTGGCTCAGCAAAGGCGAAGAACGTATCTAAGGCGATGCGTGGTCACTTTGCAAAGGCAAGTGTTCTACCTAAAGCAAAAGTAGCAGAATTCCGCGTGACTGAAGATGCGATGGTTGAGGTTGGCTCAACAATTGCTCCTAGCCATTTCGTGGCTGGTCAGAAGGTTGACGTTGTTGGTACATCACAGGGTAAGGGTTTTGCCGGTGCGATGAAGCGTCACAATTTCGGTGGTTTGCGTGCGTCTCACGGTGTATCAATTTCTCACCGTTCACATGGTTCAACCGGTCAGTGTCAGGATCCTGGCAAAGTCTTCAAAGGTAAGAAGATGGCTGGTCACATGGGTGCGTCTCGCGTGACAACTCAAAATCTTGAGATTGTGGCTGTAGATGACGTGCAAGGTGTTGTGCTAATTGAAGGTGCTGTACCAGGTCCAAAGAATGGTTGGGTTTATATTTCGGATGCCTTTAAAAAGGCCCGTCCTGATGAAGCCCCATTCCCAGCTGGTTTGCTTGGCGCTGCTGACGCAGCAGCTGACGCACCTGCAGCTGATGTAACAGAGGCAGCTGAAGCTGCTGGTGATGAGGGAGCGTCTGATGAAAATTAATGTCGTCGCACTTGATAGCAAAAAGGCTGGCAGCGTAGATGTGTCTGACTCAATCTTTGGGATTGAGCCACGCGCTGATATCGTCGCCCGGGTTGTAAAGTGGCAGCTTGCCAAGCGCCGCGCCGGGACACATAAGGTCAAAGGCCGTTCAGAAATCGCTAAGACAAAAGCTAAGATGTACAACCAGAAGGGTACAGGTCGTGCCCGTCATGGTGCCGCATCAGTCGTTCAATTCCGTGGTGGTGGCGTTGTTCATGGTCCAGTGGTTCGTAGCCATGGCCATTCATTGAACAAAAAAGTCCGTAGCCTTGGTATGAAATCAGCTTTGTCTGCTAAGCAGGCCGCAGGGAAGCTTATCGTTGTTGATAGCTTGGCTGCGGATGGTAAGACAGCAAGCCTAAAGGCACAGCTATCGGCTTTAGGGGCAACGAATGCTCTTATCATTGGTGGCGAGAAGGTCGATGAGATGTTCGGTCGTGCCGCTGCAAATATTGCACATGTCGATGTATTGCCTCAGCAGGGCATCAATGTGTATGACGTAATCCGCCGCGATACTTTGGTGCTATCAAAGGACGCCGTGGCATACCTTGAGGAGCGTTTGAAATGAGCATTCGTCCCCGCGCAAAGGTGGAAACAACACTAAGCAAGGCGCAAGCGTATGATACAATCTTGCGTCCGCTCATCACTGAAAAGGCGACAATGGCGTCTGAACATAATCAAGTGATGTTTGTCGTTCCGCTGACAGCTACAAAGCCTGAAATTAAAGCTGCTGTTGAAATGTTGTTTGATGTGAAAGTCAAGGCAGTCAACACATTGATTTCTAAGGGTAAAGCAAAAATGTTCCGTGGTCGCGCCGGTCGCCGCTCGGACATGAAAAAAGCGATTGTAACATTGGCTGAAGGCCAATCAATCGACATCATGGGAGCATAAGACCATGGCATTGAAGCAGTTTAACCCAATGACACCTGGTCAGCGTAACCTTGTCCTTGTTGACAAGTCAGCCTTGCATAAGGGCGGTCCTGTTAAGAAGTTGACAGAAGGTTTGACAAAGTCAGGTGGTCGTAACAATTCAGGTCACGTAACAGCTTGGCAACGTGGTGGTGGTCATAAGCGCCGCTATCGTATGGTTGACTTCAAGCGGACACGTCAGGGCGTCGCAACAGTTGAGCGTTTGGAATATGATCCAAACCGCACAGCGTTTATCGCACTGATTACATATGCAGATGGCGAGCAGTCATACATCCTTGCACCACAGCGTTTGGCGCCAGGTGATAAGGTTGAATCAGGCGTTGGTGCTGATATCAAGCCTGGTAACGCACTGCCATTGGCAAATATTCCAGTTGGTACATTGGTACACAATGTTGAAATGAAGCCAGGTAAGGGCGGCCAGATGGCGCGTTCTGCTGGAACATATGTTCAGCTTGTTGGCCGTGACCGTGGTCATGCGATTTTGCGCTTGGCATCTGGTGAGGTTCGCTTGGTTCGTTCTGAGTGCATGGCGTCAATTGGTGCCGTCTCTAACCCAGATCAGCAAAACATTAAGATTGGTAAGGCCGGTCGTAATCGTTGGTTAGGCAAGCGTCCACATGTTCGTGGTGTTGTCATGAACCCGATTGATCACCCACATGGTGGTGGTGAAGGTCGTACTTCAGGTGGTCGTCATCCTGTGACACCTTGGGGTAAGCCAACTAAGGGCAAGCGTACGCGCAATAACAAGAAGACGGACCGTATGATTGTTCGTCGTCGTAAGTCATAAAGAAGGGGCTATAGTAAATGGCACGTTCTGTTTGGAAAGGCCCATTTGTTGATGGGTATCTGTTGAAGAAGGCAGAGAAGGCAGCCGCCTCTGGCCGCAATGATGTGATTAAAATTTGGTCACGTCGTTCAACAATCCTTCCTCAATTTGTAGGGCTGACTTTCGGCGTCTACAATGGTCAAAAATTTATTCCTGTGAATGTGAGCGAGGAAATGGTCGGGCATAAGTTTGGTGAATTTGCACCAACACGCACGTACTATGGTCACGCTGCAGACAAGAAATCAAAGCGTTAGGAGTGAGTGATGGGTAAAAGTGCAAAGCCACGCGCACTAGCTGATAATGAAGCAAAGGCGGTTCTTCGTAACTTACGTGTCAGCCCACAAAAGCTGAACCTTGTTGCGGCAATGATCCGCGGTATGGATGCTTCAAAAGCTGTTGCTGCGTTAACATTCTCACGTCGTCGTATTTCTAACGATGTACAAAAGGTGCTTGAATCAGCGATTGCGAATGCTGAGAACAACCACTCATTGGATGTTGACCGTCTTTATGTGAAAGAGGCTTACGTCGGTAAGGGTCTTGTGATGAAGCGTTTCCGCGCGAGAGCCAGAGGCCGTGGTGCGAAAATCTTGAAGCCATTTTCACATTTGACAATTATTGTTGCTGAAAAAGGGGAGCAGGCCTAATGGGACAGAAAGTTAAACCAATCGGTCTGCGTGTCGGTATTAACCGTACATGGGATTCTCGTTGGTATGCTGATCGCAACTACGGTGATTTGCTGCATAAAGATATTGAACTTCGGTCTTACTTGATGGACCTTCTCAAGCCAGCCGGTATCAGCCGCGTTGTGATTGAGCGTCCAGCTGGTCGTGCCCGCATCACTATTTATGCAGGTCGTCCAGGTCTTATCATTGGTAAGAAGGGTCAGGATATCGAAAAGCTACGTGCTGAGTTGACAAAGCGTGTTGGTTCAGAAGTGAGCTTGAATATCGTTGAAATCCGTAAGCCTGAGATTGATGCAAAGTTGATTGGTGAGAATATCGCACAGCAGCTTGAGCGTCGTGTCGGTTTCCGCCGTGCCATGAAGCGCGCTGTTCAATCAGCGATGCGTCTTGGTGCTGAGGGTGTTCGTATTAACTGTGCGGGTCGCCTTGGTGGTGCAGAAATTGCACGTACTGAATGGTATCGTGAAGGTCGCGTGCCGCTTCACACATTGCGTGCTGAAGTTGATTACGCTGAATCAACAGCTCATACAACATATGGTGCTATTGGGATTAAGGTTTGGGTCTTCAAAGGTGAAGTCATGGCTCATGATCCGATGGCACAAGATAAGCGCATGAATGAACAGCCAGCAAATGCCGGCCGTCCTGGCGCTGATCGCTAAGAAGGAGACATTAGAATGCTGTCGCCAAAACGTACGAAATTCCGGAAAGCCCATAAGGGCCGGATTCATGGCAATGCTAAAGGGGGCACTCAGCTCAACTTTGGCGCCTATGGTCTAAAGGCCACATCACCAGAGCGTATTACAGCGCGCCAAATCGAAGCTGCTAGACGTGCGATTACACGTCACTTGCGTCGTGCGGGTCGTGTCTGGATCCGCGTTTTTCCTGATGTGCCTGTATCATCAAAGCCTGCTGAAGTCCGGATGGGTAAAGGTAAGGGTTCACCAGAATTTTGGGTAGCACGCGTTGCCCCTGGTCGTATCCTGTTTGAGATTGATGGTGTGTCATGGGATTTGGCATCTGAGGCTCTGAAATTGGCTTCTGCTAAACTTCCAATCGATACGAAAATTGTACGCCGCCTTGGCGACGTTGACTAAGGGTGAGGATTTAACATGGCAAAATTAGCAGAAAATCTCCGCGCTAGCACAGTTGACGAGCTCAAGGGCAAGATTGTGGAACTTAAGAAAGAACAGTTTAACCTGCGCTTTCAAGTTGCCAATGGCTCGCTGGAAAACACAGCGCGTATGCGTACAGTCCGTCGTGAAATTGCACGGATTAAGACTGTGCTCGGTGAAAAGTTAGCATCAGCTGACGCCTAGAGTGGTGTGAAGGAAACAGACAATGCCAAAGCGTATTATGCAAGGAACAGTTGTAAGCGATAAGGCTGATCAGACAGTCGTCGTCCGCGTCGAGCGCCGTATCATGCACCCCGTTTACAAGAAGTTCATCACAAAGAGCAAAAAATTCAGCGCTCATGATGCCGAAAACAGATTCAAGACTGGCGACCAAGTTCGCATTCAAGAATGTGTACCTGTATCAAAGACAAAGAATTTTGAAGTTCTCTACGAAGATTCAAAGTAAGGGATAAGGGGACACGTCATGATTCAAATGCAGTCTAACCTTGAAGTAGCTGATAACTCAGGCGCTCGCCGTGTTCAGTGTATCAAGGTATTAGGTGGCTCAGGTCGCATGATCGCCGGTGTTGGCGATGTGATTGTGGTCTCTGTCAAGGAAGCTATTCCACGTGGTAAGGTGAAAAAAGGTGATGTATATCGTGCGGTTATCGTGCGTAGAGCATCAGAAGTTCGCCGCCCAGATGGTCAGGTTATCCGTTTTGATAAGAATGCTGCGGTTCTTTTGAATAAATCAAATGAACCAATCGGTACTCGTATTTTTGGCCCAGTGACACGTGAATTGCGTTCTCGCAACTTCATGAAGATCATCTCACTGGCACCGGAGGTGTTATAATGGCCCAGTTTAAAATTAAGAAGGGCGACCAAGTGATTGTGACAACTGGTCGTGACCGTGGCAAAAAAGGTGAAGTACTTGAAGTACTACGCGAAGATAATCGTGTCCGTGTTCAGGGTGTGAATATCGTGAAGCGTCATCGTCGTCCAACACAGGCAAATGCCGGTGGAATTGAGGCGTTTGAAGCACCAATTGCTATTTCAAATGTCGCACATATCGATCCTGAATCAGGTGCTGCTACACGCGTATCTATTGTCGAGCAAGACGGTAAGAAAGTACGTGTCGCAAAGGCATCTGGTAAGGTCATTAGCTAACTAAAGCAGGAAGGCTGAGATGAAAACGCGTCTTGAAGAACATTATCTGACGGCTGTTCGCCCGGCTCTGATGGAACATTTCGGATTCAATAACATGATGGAAGTTCCGCGCATCGAGAAAGTCGTCGTCAATATGGGTGTAGGGTCAGCTGTGCGTGACTCTAAGAAAATTGAAGCAGCAGTCGGTGATATGACTGCCATCACAGGCCAAAAGCCAGTGGTGACAAGAGCCAAAAAGGCAAACGCATCATTTAAGTTGCGTGCCGGTATGGCAATTGGTTGCAAAGTGACATTGCGCGGTGACCGCATGTATGAATTCCTTGACCGTTTGGTCAACGTGGCATTGCCTCGCGTACGTGACTTCCGCGGCCTCAATGGCAACAGCTTTGATGGTAATGGTAATTATTCAATGGGTCTGAAAGAACAGATCGTATTCCCAGAAATCGAATATGACAAAGTCGATGAGATGCGGGGCATGGATATTATCGTTGTAACATCTGCAAAGAGCGATGACGAAGGACGTGAGTTGCTACGCAACTTCCAGTTCCCATTCGTAAGCGCTTAACCATTGGATTAAAAAGGAAACGACCATGGCAAAAGTAAGCGCTATTCAAAAGAACAAGCGTCGCGCGAAGATCGTCGAAGCCAAAGGGGCTCGCCGTGATGCATTGCGCGCAATTATCCGTGATAAATCAAAGCCGTTGGAAGAGCGTTTTGAAGCGTCTTTGAAGTTGTCAAAAGAACCACGCGATAGCGCACGCACTCGTCTGCGCAACCGTTGTGAAGTGACAGGTCGTCCTCGCGGTTATTATCGTAAATTGAAAATGTCTCGTATCGCATTGCGTGATCTGGCTTCTATGGGTCAGGTTCCAGGCGTAACGAAGTCTAGCTGGTAAGAAAGGGAGGCCCGTAACAATGTCTATGAGTGATCCTCTCGGTGATATGCTCACCCGCATCCGTAACGGTCAGAGCGCAGGCAAGTCAGTTGTCTCAAGCCCTGCTTCTCGTTTGCGTGCAAATGTCCTCGAAGTTCTTAAGCGTGAAGGTTACATCCGCGATTATTCATCTATTGAAGTGCGCACAGGTGTTTCTGAACTTAAGATCGAATTGAAATATCATGAAGGCACACCTGTAATCTCGCAGATTCAGCGTGTATCTACACCTGGCCGCCGCGTTTATTCAGGTATTAAAGAC
>CALEYP010000123.1 GCA_937924895.1 uncultured Alphaproteobacteria bacterium | reverse complement strand
CCAATGCTCCAGTAAATCAGCGTCATACAGAATAATGAGCTTCATCGTCGCGACGAATAATGCTATATATTCAAGGTGTTTAGTGAAGCCTAAGCAAGTCAGCTATGCGGTGCGCTGCCCTCCGAAGGCAGAGGCCAGAGGTTCGAATCCTCTCGGGTGCGCCATATCTTTACAAAACACCCTCTGACACATCACAGCCTGATTTTCCCTGAGCGCCGCCCCTCCAAAAGGCGTTTTCATCGTATCAATAGTGAGGCTATATTTTATAGTATCTGCAGCAGGCACAAACTAGCTATCACAAGAGGCAAGGGAGTAAGACGATGTCACCACGGATCTATGTTGTTGGGGCAATTAATGCCTCAATGGAAGAGCAACTCATCGCTGATTATTCCGTAATCTATGAGACGGCGCTTGATGACCCTATGCAATGGCTAGACGAACATGGCGCTACCATCTCCTATGTCCTCACAAACGGGTTGGACGGCATATCAAATGATCGCCTCATCAAAATGCCAAACCTGGAACTGATTTCAAATAATGGTGTTGGGTATGATGCGATTGACGTTCTTACCATGCGCGAAAATAACGTCATTGTGACTCATACGCCTGATGTGCTGAATGAAGAGGTGGCCACCACAGCCATGCTGTTGATGATAAGCTGCTATCGTGATTTTCTGTCTAATGAGCATTATGCAAGAAGTGGCGAATGGGAAAAAATGGGGCACCCGCCGCTGTCACAAACCGCCGATAACAGGACGGTAGGCATCGTCGGCTTAGGGCGGATTGGTTATGCGATTGCAAGAAAGCTCTCCGCCTTGAATGCACGCATCCTATATCATAACAGAAACCCGCGCGATGTGCCCTTTACCTATTTTGCTGACCTGAAAGAGATGGCACGGGAAGCTGATACATTAATCGTCGTCACCCCAGGGGGGCAATCAACCAACGCGCTTATCAATGGCGAGGTGTTAGAGGCGCTCGGGCCAGATGGTGTGTTTATCAATGTCTCACGCGGGTCGGTTGTAGATGAAGACGCCCTCATCCATGCCCTTGAAACCAAACAAATTGCCAAAGCTGGCCTTGATGTTTTTGCGCGGGAGCCGCATATCCCAACCCGGTTAAAGCAGCTTGAGAATGTTGTCCTCTTGCCTCATGTCGGAAGCGCCACGATAGAAACGAGAGCCGCCATGGGGCAGCTTACCATTGATAATATAATACAACATCACAAGACAGGTCATGTCATAACACCAGTTCCAGAGACGAGGGATATCGCCACCATCGCTGTAGATAATCATTAGCGAATGTGGCCTTGCAGCCTATTCAGTCACCAGATATGGCTGGCGTCCTGCGGCGCAAAATCCACACTCTTAGTAGGGCGAATTGATGCAGACAAAGTGATGTGTGGTAAAGCTGATGATCTGGTTATTAGAGCGTGTTGAATTTGACATCTCATCCAAGCGAATAGCACGCTGCCCTTGTGCCTCACATTTATCTTCTGCTGCTTCAAAAACAGTGTCAGTTTGCACCCCTGCGCGCTCATCAATGGTAAAGCCAACCGTCTCATGAGGCTCAATCTGCACAGGCATATCGATAAAACTATAAAGGCCGCGCACAGCCAAGATCACAGCGATGGATAGGCTAATAGATTTTACAGTGAATTGCTCTTTCATGATGCTCCTCTTAAACCATTATGGCGAGAGGCTACAGCATTAGAATAATCTGTAAAAGAGGATACTGAAGCTAATTATCGCGAATAAACTAGCAAGAATGATATGTGAAATAGGACGCCCCTTTATTGACTTCGGCGATATCACGCGCTGAACAGCACCCCCCATTAATCCATAAATGAAATTAATGGCACCCCCAACAACGCATAACAACACACCAAGACCCAACGCATAAAGGGCAGGGTCTCCGGCATCAGATGGAATAAAGGGTGGAATAAACGCAAAGAAAAATACGCTGACTTTCGGATTCGAAATATTCGTTAACATTCCGCGGACCAACAACGTCCGAAGAGGCGGTATTGCGGGCGATGTTGCCTCCTCAGTCGTTGGCACGGGCCTCAATAGCTGACATGCCAGATACAGCAAATAACAGGCGCCCACATATTGAATATATAATAGCGCATCAGGCGAGAGTGATGTCGCAAAGGACAGCACAGCCCATAATAAAAAGGCCATAACAAGCCCACCCATCGAGAGGCCGAGCGCAGCCATGGCGGCCCCCCGACGACCATAGGCCACGCCATTGGCAATCATATAAGCCATATCTGCGCCAGGCAGGATCATCAGCACCAAGATTGCAGATAGAAACGGCCACAGATCATCTATCATATCGCCCCCATTCACCGCCTCACAAGGCGCTATTTTAGACGCTGTATGGCAGTCTCCGCGCCATCCAAAGGTCAACATAACCCATATTAGCGCCAGACAAAGCTTAGACAGAGCCTACATTGTTGTCAAAGGCCGAGATGCTTGCATCACTATTTATCTGTGTTTATCGTCAAGATTAATACATGCAAAAAGTGTGAGCTTGTGTATTGTGTCAATGAGGTGAAGTCGCTCGCTTTTTGCGAATGAAAGAGGACAAGCGATGGAACTATTTCAAATATCAAAATCTAATTTAGAATTAATACCAGAGGAACCTTTTCGACTGGAAAAGCACTTCCAATCTATTGTTGAAGATAATCTAGAGACATTATTCGGCTTAACTCTTGTCTCAAGCGAATTTTCGTTAGAGACCTTTCGCCTGGATAGCTTGGCATATAACAAAGAGACAGACTCGTTTGTAATCATCGAATATAAAGCAAAGCCACAATCATCGCTGATTGATCAAGGATACACCTACTTATCTTTGATGTTGAATAACAAGGCAGATTGCATACTTGAATTTAATGAAACACAAGATCGGACCTTGAAACGAGATGATGTTGATTGGTCATCTTCGCGTGTCATGTTTCTCTCGCCCAGCTTTACCAAATACCAAAAGAATAGTGTGAATTTCGCGGATATTCCATTTGAGCTATGGGAAGTCAAACGGTTTCGCGGCGATCTTCTATCATTGGAGCAAATACAGACTGCATCTCAGGCAAGCATTACCCAATTATCCAACACTGAAAAATCATCGGTCATATCGCGTGTCTCAACAGAGATTAAACATTATAGCGAAGATAGCCACGTAAAGAAACTATCCGAGCCAATCAAAGATGTATGGACGGCTCTCAAATATGCGTTAGAGGATTGGGGAGATTGCCATTTTTATGTTAAACGCGGCTATATCGGACTTCGGCGTAAAAATAAGACAATATGTTTTATTCATTTCCAAAAACAGGCTTTAAGGATCGAGGTGTCACGCGGCGAAAAGACCGAAACAGGAAGCCCAGGGAAAACATTCTTTAGCTGGGAAGATCATCGTAGATTTTCGAAAACGAAAAGCTGGACATTTAAGAGCGGGCGAACCGGACATAATTATGTCTTATATCTGAAAGCCGAAAGCGACATTCTTTATTGCTTGTCCCTATTAAAGCAGAAATATGAGACCGTCTAACCGGCAGAACCATCCCATAAAGATAGTGATAACTGCATACAAATAGACGGTTGCTTGACCCATTTCTCTCGCCTCCCTATGATTATGACGGGAGAGGGAGAGCATTATGAAACAGGTATTTTTGGTTCCTTTGGTCATCGCGGCGTTCAGCCAAACAGCCCAAGCTGATATTTTAGCGAAGGCCGATTTGGCTTATGGTGAATATTTATCGGGCGAATGTGTCACCTGCCATCGCGCCGATGGTGGAGATGAGGGCATCCCTCAGATTATTGGGCTTGATGCAGAGGGTTTCGCCTCAATCATGTTAGCCTATAAAGCCAAAGAACTTGAAAACCCTGTCATGCAAATTGTGGCTGGCCGCCTCGATGAAGAGCAAATCGCGTCCTTGGCTGTGTATTTCGAGTCGCTGGAATAGCCCTGAGATGTGGCAGATTGACACATGCAATAATATCTATGTCAGTCATATATCATTTGTAAAATAACACTCCCTTTCTACAATCAATGAAGAAGAATGGCGTTGTCATTCATTCAGACTAAGAGAGGGGGAGAAAATGAAAAAAATTTCTCGTAGACATTTTGGGGGCGGACTTGCGCTAGGCGCTGGTGCTTTGGCAATGCCGTCGCTTGCATTTGGCGCACGGCCAAAAGTTGTTGTTGTTGGCGGCGGTGCCGGTGGTGCAACGGCAGCACGCTACATTGCAAAAGATAGCAAGGGTGCCATTGATGTCACACTTGTAGAAGCATCAAAGCAATATTACACATGCTTTTTCTCAAACCTATATCTAGGTGGCTTCCGTGATTATGGCTCAATCGGCCATGGCTATGACGGTTTATCAAACAATCACGGCGTGAATGTCGTTCATGGTTGGGCGTCATCTGTTGATAATGCCGGTAAAACATTGAATCTCGCTTCAGGCGCCAAGATTTCGTATGATAAGCTTGTTTTATCACCTGGGATTGACCTGAAATATGAGAGCCTTCCAGGCTATTCAGCCGAAGCCCAAACAAAGATGCCACATGCGTGGAAATCTGGCACACAGGTGCAAGCGCTGAAGCATCAGGTGATGAATATGAAAGAAGGCGGGACATTCGTTATGGTGCCTCCGCCAAACCCATATCGTTGCCCTCCTGGCCCTTATGAACGCGTGTCAATGATTGCACATCAGTTCAAGCAAACAAATCCAACAGCCAAGATCATCATTCTTGATCCAAAGGCTAAATTCTCAAAACAAGGCCTGTTCATGGCTGGCTGGGAACAGCATTACCCTGGTATGATTGAGTGGATTGACCCTGATACACATGGTGGCATTTTAAATATCAATGCCGACACAATGGAAATTGAAACAGATCTCGACACCTTCAAAGCTGATGCAGCTTGTGTTGTACCTGCCCAACGTGCCGGTTCTATCGCAATGTCAGCTGGCGTGAATGATGGCGATTGGTGCCCAATCGTTCCAGCAACAATGGCGTCAAAAGCAGACCCGAACATTCATGTTCTTGGTGATGCTTCTATCGCAGCGTCCATGCCAAAATCAGGCTTCTCTGCGAACAGCCAAGCTAAGGTAGCAGCTAATGCTATCCGCGGTGAATTGACAGGCAGCCGCGTCTTTGAACCACGCTTTGCTAATACATGCTGGTCATTGGTTGCCACTGATGATGGCATCAAGGTTGGCGCCAACTACTCAGCAGGCGATGAAAAGATCGATGTCGTTGATAAATTTGTGTCTCAAACTGGCGAGTCAGCTGACGTTCGTAAGACAACTTACGAAGAGTCACTTGGCTGGTATGCGGGCATTACATCAGATATGTTCTCCTAAGAAATAGCTCCTCCATAGAGCACGAAAAAGGCAGCCTCAGAGCTGCCTTTTTATATGGTGCGAACTGTGCTTGACGTGAGGTTAACCAGCTCGTGCCGCTTTTAATGCCTCGCGAATATCGGCCATATGATTATTCAAATATTTTTGAAACGGTTCACCCTGTTCGGCGTGGCCCTCATGCACCCATTTCAGCATACCCATAAAGGTGAGCTTTCCAAAGGCACCTGGCATCTGCGCAATAGCCGCCTCTGGCAACGTTTGGGCCTCCCCCTGCTCTTTCACAAAGTAAATGGTAGGTGTGAAGATTACACCCCATTTTTGCGCTAATTTATTTTCCGGCATGGTAGAGCCATCAAGGTCTGTGACATCTCGATTACCAAATAAATCCAACTGCACCACAAGATAGTGCGCTCTCAAATAATCATTAATGGCGGGTTCTGCAAAAATTTCCAAAGCCATCTTTTCGCAGTAAATACAGCCTTTTTGATCAAATTTGACAAGCAAGCTACGCTCGTCATCTTGCGCATCTTGGATATCACCCTCAAATTCCAAAAATGACTGATGAAACCAATCATAATGGTAAATTCCATCTTCACCGCGATAAGGTGTATAAGGGTCAGCCTGCGCAACTTGTGTTAGGCTAGCTGCCATAACACCGGCAAATGCTGTCATCTTTACCATTCGAGACCAGAGTCTTCTCATAATATGTCTCCTGTTTGTTATCGTTTTTATTTACCCAACAGACCCAAAAAGGCTACCGGTGCGTAGCATCCAGAAACCCAATTCATTTAACCAACCAAACATCATCGCGATGCCAGTGATGATGAGTAACGCCCCTAACACCCATTTGAAATATTTGGTCGTGCGCGCAAATCGTGAAAAATGGCGACGGAAGGCTTCAAAAAAGAGCGCGACAAAAATAAAGGGAAGACCTAACCCAATGCCGTAAGATGTCATCATCACAAGACCAGACATCTTATCAGGCTGGCTCGCAACAATCAGCAGAATGGTAGCAAGCACCGGCCCCACGCAAGGGGTCCACCCAAAACCAAAGGCAAGCCCTGTGACATAGGCACCAACGGGACCTGTGAGGCGCGGCAAATGATGGAAGCGCGCATCCTTATTCAAGAAGGATACTGGTAGCAGGCCCAAAAAATGAACCCCCAAAACCGTAATAACCACACCAGCTGCCACTTGGAAGCTCGTCATGTGCTTGCCTATAAAACCACCTAGCATCGATGATGAAACACCCAGCAACACAAAGACAGTCACAAAGCCCATTACAAAGATCGAAGCTGTGAGAACCAATTGAAATGAGGGGCCCCGATGGTCTGTTTTTTGCAATCCCAACGAGCCTAAATACCCCATATAGCCAGGCACCAGCGGCAATACACAAGGCGACAGGAAACTAAAGAGGCCTGCAACGAAGGCCATTTGATAAGATATATCAAGCATGACACATCCAGCATGAAAGGTGAAAACACATCAGAAAAAAACACCCCCATCTTTTACATCAGATGGGGGCATAATAAGTAATAATGACTACTGTCTTACGGCAGGTGTCTCAACGGTTAGACCGTTGCCACGCCATGCGAGATACAACTCCAACGCCACATAATCCTCATGGCCATAGGCAAGCTTTGTGGCACGGATATTCCCATTACAGCCACGGAAGCGACGATGCGTTGAACCCACACCATTCCACTTCACACGATAAGTTGGGAAGCCATTAATATGCCCCTGTGACAACATATCGGCACGAATATAATTACCATAATTATCTTCATGACAAT
>CALEYP010000122.1 GCA_937924895.1 uncultured Alphaproteobacteria bacterium | reverse complement strand
GCGCATCATCTGGCAAGGTGTTCAAAATCAACACCATCCTCGTGTCAAATGTTGATGGCTCTAATAGCGCAGACGCTACCATCAGTTATTATGATGGGACTAACACTCGTTCCATCGTAACAACGGTGGCAGTTCCAGGCGACAGCACCTTGGTCGCACTAGACAAGAACAGTGTGATTTATCTTGAAGAAGGCACAAGCATAAGAGGCGGCGCGTCTGCATCAAACGACCTTGATGTGCTTATTTCTTATGAGGAGATTTCCTGATGCCTCGCCTGATTAGAGCTAATTATGCGGTGGATATGCCCAGACCTGTATTTGGCGCGCACACATATCTGGACAGTGTTACTGACTCTTCTAATGCTGACTTTGACAACATGAAATGGTCAAACGTTACAGTCGACAACTACAACGCTTTTTACAGCACAAATTGCTATTATGTTGTCCCTGTGTCTGAGATTTATCAAATTATAAATAATGTCAATTTGAGAAGTAGCGCTGCCAATTGGACAGGCATTTACATAGCGCACAATACCACCATAGTCGCTCAAAGCTGGCAAAGAAATGCGGCTAATTTTGATTACAATGCAACAGCGTGTAGAGCGACAGTACAATGTAATGTGGGAGACTTGCTAAAATGTCAGTGGCACAACGACTATGAAGAGCCGCTCACATCTGGAACATACAATCAAGCGTCCATTCAACTGATTGAGTTTTCATAGGAGAGGCAGACATGGGCAATTCAAGAAACCTCGCAAATCTCCTGAACAATTCAGGAGATCTCGACATAAATGGCAACGAGCTCATCCTTGACGCTGATGGTGACACCAGCATCACCGCCGACACTGATGACCAAATTGATTTGAAAACTGGCGGGAGTGATAGGGTCACTATTGATAGCAGTGGCAATGTCGGAATCGGCACGACTTCACCAGCCTCAGAGCTTGATGTTGAACGAGCTACTGGCACTGTTCAATTACAATTGCAATCACGCGATAGCTCAGACTGCTCTGTAGCTTTTGGGGATAATGACGATGCTGATATTGGCAAGATTGTTTACCAGCATAGTGATAATAGTCTCCGTCTTTTTACAAACGCGGCTGAAAGGTTCCAGCTTAAAAACGGTGGTGGAATAGACGCAACTTGCCTGTATGCCGCTTTTATCGAATACAAAGGCAATCTGAACGACTTAAAGAGAAGAGGTTTTTATCGTTCCTTCAGCGGCAATTCAAACAACCCTGCCACTGCATATTTCGCGGTTGTCGTATATGGAAATCAAGGGAACGTCACGTCTCAGATTGCTACAAAATTAGGGTCAACGCAAACATACGTTCGCTCCTTCAACACTTCTTGGACTTCATGGCAGAGGTTGGACACATAATGCAATATTTATATTTCAAAACTGACGGCACACTGCACGTCAAAACAAAAAAGCCTGACCCTGGTTTAGAGGCTGAATTTCCAAATCCCATTGTAATGCATGACGATTATGAGACGCTGATTGCAAGTGGTGATGCGGTTGAAGAGGGTATGCCCTCTGCCATGCGAGAAAAGACCCGCAGTGAAATTGAGGCTGAAAGAACCCATTCGGAAAAAAGAGCCGCCGCTTATCCTTCTGTCGAAGAGCAGTTGGATAAGATTTTTCATGATGGGATAGACGGATGGAAAGCTGACATACAGGCCATCAAAGATGAGCATCCTAAATCATGAGCCGCCTGAATATCCACGAGGTCAAGTCTCAGATAGACACGCACGAGGCTGTCTGCGCGGAGCGCTGGAAAGAGACTATCCTACGCATCAAGCGGCTGGAAGCTATCCTGATTGGCACAGCTGCTGCCATGATGGGCAGCATGGCCGGGATTATCTACAAGCTACTGTGAGCCCATGATTACTGTCTTCACCCTATTCGTTTACATGGGGTTGGGCGAAGACCGCAAACTTGTACACAAAGAAATGCTTTTTGAATCACTGGTCGATTGCCAGTGGTACGCAAGCCGTATTGTCAAAATGTATGGCAGCACAGGTTATCGCCGGGCTGGCCAAGACATTATCACCGCATACTGCCTGCCCAAGGAGATACAACCAGGAACCGCGAGGATATACTAACATGCTGGCAGAATTAGCGGCGGCTAACGCAGCATTTGCGGTCATAAAGAAAACACTGGCCAACACTGGCGAGCTTGCCAGAGCTGGCAAGGCGATCTCTGACTTCGTCATTGCCAAGGAAGAGCTGCAGCGCAAGGGCAATAAAAAGAAAAGGTCGGGTGTAAAAACATCTGACCTTGAAGAGTTTATGGCCTTGGAAAAAATCAAGCAGCAAGAAGAACAGCTCAAACAGATAATGATTTACGCAGGCCGACCTGGCCTATGGAACGATTGGCAAAAGT
>CALEYP010000121.1 GCA_937924895.1 uncultured Alphaproteobacteria bacterium | reverse complement strand
GATAATATCAGTTGCCCATTCTGGCAGAGGGGTGAGGCGGGCAAGACTAGTTTCTATCGCTTTTCGTAGAACTTTGCCCTTTAGCCCCGCAGATAGGGGGTAGATAGGCTCAAACAGTGGAAGTTCATCTGCTTTGTCCGTGGGTAGGATGTAGTCAGGATGTGCAATTTGAACGCGCCCCTGAAACAGCTCTGCTGTACCACTGATCAGCCGTCTTTCGCCAATCGGCAAAGCGCGCCGGATATAAGAAGGGTCAGCGCGGAAAAAGACAAGCTCATCACTATCAGTATCTCTTTCCGCAATTATGCGGCTACGTCTGCTGGTTTTGGCAGGGGCTATATCTTGTTTGGTAATGACGGCATCAATCGTGACAAGTTGCCCTGACTGAATGGCCGAAATGGCAGGACGCGCGCGCCTATCAATGACGTTGGTTGGGGCATGTCGAAGCAGTTCTATGATGGTCTTTCCAATGCGTTTTTCCATAATGCTGGCTAATCGTGGCCCAATGCCTGGCAGGCTCGTCAGGCTAGCAAAAAGAGGAAATAGAATGGCGGGACGTTGTAACTGCATAGCATTATCCTATCAGCGCTCACGAAAAGATGCATCTGTTGCGTCGAAATATTCGGTAAAATGTGTGATCTGTTGTTTTCAAATTAAGCAAACAGACTATATTGCTCCGCATAAAGGAGGCGCTACTATTAGCCCTGCTGGTAATTATGAGGGACCGAAATATGGCTGAGACAAAAGAGATGATGATGCGTCGTCTGGTCTATCGCGCAAGCTACACCGGCATGAAAGAAACTGATTTGCTTCTCGGTCAATTTGCCAAGGCGCATTTACCGTCGCTCTCCTTAGAAGAATTACATCAATTTGAAGCACTGCTTGATGCGGGTGACCCGTCTATCTTTGCCTGGGTGAGAGGCGATGAAGCGGTGCCAGAGGAATTTAATAATAAGGTGTTTGATCTTATTAAAGACTTTAAGGTAAAGCGATAAGTTAATGAAAAACTTATCTAAAATAGAATTTAAAAAATATCTAAACGGCTGCCCATCTGGGATTGACCAGCTTGTTGTATCATCTGTCGCAGCGCAGCAGAAACAGCTTATTATTGTTTTGCGCGATGATAGCCGTATGAGCCAATTCCTTAATGGCATGCGGTTTGTGAATCCAGAGCTGCCTTTATATCAATTACCAGCTTGGGACTCTTTACCCTATGACCGCGTCTCGCCGCATAGTTCAGTCACATCTGCGCGGCTTGCCACCTTATCTCGTCTGTCGGATGGAGCCCAGCCAGGGGTGCTCGTCACAACGGTTAATGGCTGGTTGCAAAAATGCCCACCACCGTCATTTTTTGAGCGAGCCAGCTTGGTGCTTCGCGCCGGACAACGCATAGAGCTTGATGAAATTATTCAGTTTCTCGCCAATAACGGGTTTCATCGGACAGACACGGTGCGCGAATATGGGGAATTTGCGGTGCGCGGCGGTATCATCGATATTTACGCCGAGGCAACAAGCGACCCAGTCCGGCTTGATTTCTTTGGTGATGAGATTGAGACCATTAAGCCCTTTGATTCACTATCTCAGCGCTCTCACAGTTCTACAACAGAGATTGTCTTACAGCCAGCTGCTGAGTTTTTGTTAGATGAAGAGGCTGTCTCTCGGTTTCGCAGTCGGTTTCTTGAGCTGTTTGGCGGGCGTGCCGCGCAATCTATGATTTACGAATCTGTCTCTGCGGGGCGTATGGTGCCAGCGTTAGAACAATGGTCAGCTTTGCTTCATGAGGAGATGGTTACCATTGAGACATATATGCCACAGGCAGATATCATTTTTGATGATGAAGCAGAGGCGGCGTTAACGGCTCGTAATGAACAAATCACAGAATTTTACGAAGCGCGTCTTAACCCAGAGATAGAGGAAGAGACAGCGTATTATCCGCTACCACCTCATTGGCATTACCGCACCTCAGAGGGTGTGTCACATGCCCTTGCTGCCCCCACAGCGCATTTCCTATCCGCTTTTGTACAAGATAGGCCAGCTGGCCTGTCAACTGATGTCGGCGGGCGTGTTGGCCAGAGTTTCACTCCACAAAAAGACCAGACGCAATTACAGATGGTCATCAGCCATTTGAAGGCGTCTCAGGCAGGTCCGGTTATTATTGCCTGCACTTCAGAGGGGGCGGCGAGACGCACAGCTGAATTATTAGGTGAGCCGCTATCTCGTACCATCCCCTATGTCACCTCGCTTGGTGATGCGCTTGCACAGCCCCTGTCAGTGGTTCATTGGCCGTTGGAAAAAGGTGTTGTGCTTGATGAGCTATCAATTATCACTGAGCAGGATATTTTTGGCACAAGATTGGCGCGGCCTGTAGGTCGCAGGCGGGCCGATAATTTTCTTACAGAAGTCTCAGCGCTTGAGGCTGGCGATCTCGTGGTGCATGTGGAGCATGGGATTGGTCGCTATGAAGGGCTAGAGACTATCCGTAGTGCTGGCGGTGCCCATGATTGTTTGATGCTAATCTATGCGGATGGCGATAAGCTATATTTGCCTGTTGAAAATATCGATATGCTCTCGCGTTATGGCAAAGATGGCACTGAGGCTCTCTTGGATAAACTTGGTGGTGTTGCCTGGCAAGCCCGTAAAGCCAAGATCAAAAAGCGTATCAAGGAGATGGCTGACCAGCTGATTAAAATTGCGGCCACGCGGGCCGTGGCAACAACTGAGCCACTGACGATCCCAGAAGGTGGCTTTGCCGAATTCTGTGCCCGTTTTGGGTTCTCAGAAACCGATGATCAGCTCGATGCCATTGCAGATGTCCTAGATGATTTGGCATCAGGGAAAGCCACTGATCGCCTGATTTGCGGTGATGTTGGGTTCGGCAAAACAGAGGTGGCGTTACGAGCCGCTTTTGTTGCCGCAATGGCTGGCTATCAAGTCGCGCTTGTCACGCCAACCACCTTGCTAGCCCGCCAACATGGCAAAGTCTTTCAAGAGCGTTTCAAAGACTTCCCTGTCTCAGTACGTGTTCTCTCTCGCATGACCAGCAGTGGTGAGGCAAAGCTCATCAAGGAAGGGATTGCCGATGGCGCAGCTCAGATCATTGTAGGGACTCATGCGCTCTTGGCAAAAACAATAGAATTCAATAATTTAGGATTGTTAATTGTTGATGAAGAGCAATCTTTTGGCGTGGCGCAAAAAGAGCGGTTGAAGGAAATGAAAGGGGATATTCACGTCCTCACTTTGACAGCCACACCTATTCCGCGGACATTGCAGATGGCGCTGACCGGTGTGCGCGAAATGTCAATCATTGCCACACCTCCTGTTGACCGTTTGGCTGTCCGAACCTTTATTGGCCCTTGGGATAATGTAGTTCTCAAAGAAGCGATTCTACGAGAGCGCTTTCGTGGGGGACAAACCTTTGTGGTCTGTCCTCGGATTGATGATATGGCGCGTCTCTATGAGCGCATTGTCAAATTGGTGCCTGATGCCAAGATTATCTCTGCGCATGGCAAGATGACACCTACCGAATTAGACAAAGCCATGACGGCCTTTGGTGAGGGGCAGGCTGATATTCTTGTTTCAACAAATATTGTAGAATCAGGTATCGATATTCCATCTGCCAATACTATGATTATCCACCGGGCTGATATGTTTGGTCTCGCCCAGCTTTACCAGCTCCGTGGGCGCGTCGGGCGCGGTAAACAGCGTGCTTATGCCTATTTGACCAGTGATCCAAGGCGTATGATAACACCGCAGGCCAAACGACGCCTTGAGGTCATGCAAACCTTGGATAAATTAGGGGCTGGTTTCACACTTGCCTCCCACGATCTTGATATTCGCGGGGCTGGCAACTTGCTTGGTGATGAACAATCTGGTCATGTCAAAGAGGTCGGCGTAGAGCTATACCAAGATATGTTACGCCAAGCGGTAGAGCTCGCGCGGAAACAAAAGGCAAAACAAGTGGAAGAAGAGGGGCCGCAAACCTATTCACCCCAAATCTCACTTGGCACGCAGGTTCTTATCCCCGAAGATTATATTCCTGATTTGACAAGCCGCCTATCTCTTTATCGGCGGATTGCCTCTCTGCAGACACCAGATGAGATGAACCAAATGTCAGCTGAGCTTGTCGATCGGTTTGGCGCCATTCCAGAATCTGTGAGCAACCTTCTTCAACTTATTGATTTAAAACAATTATGCAGACAAGCAAACGTGTTGAAAATCGATGCGGGTGATAAGGGCTTTTCCGTGATTTTCAAAGATAACTACTTTGCTAATCCGCAGAAATTGGTTCATTGGATTTCATTGCAAAAGGGCCAAGTTCAGCTAAAGGGCGATCATAAATTGGTGGTGATGCGTGATTTGCGCAATGTGAATGGCCGCGCCAAACAAGTGCGTGTGTTGCTTGCAGAACTCGCAGCGATGGCGCAAGACGAGGCGGCCTAGTCCCTAAGCCGCAATCGCGGCATCGATGACCGATAATAAAACATGTTCAGGATGCGCGCCTGCTAGCGAAAATTGTTTGTTGAACACAAAGAAGGGCACACCATCAATGCCTAATTCCCGCCCGAAAGCCAGATCATCATTGATCTGTGTGGCCGCTTGCGAGAGGGCCTCTTTGGTATAACGCAATTGGCATCCTTCTTCTTGGATTAGCCGAGATTGTATCTCAGGGTCACTAATATCTTCACCCTTCAAGAAATAGGCTTGGAAAAAGCGCTCTGACAGAGAAAAGCCATCCTGCCCAGCCGCAATCAAAAGTGTGTGAATAGCTGAAGTTTCTGGGGTCTTTTCAATGGCGTTAAACTGAAAAGAAATACCAGCCTCAGTGCCAGCTTGGGCAATCCTGTCATAGACAGCAAAGGCAGCCTCGCCAAATTTCTGACGTAAATAATGCTGGCGATCCATCCCCTCGCGCGGCATTGACGGGTTGAGCAGAAAAGCGCGCCACTGAATAGACACCTCTAAGTCAGGACGCTGTGCTAAGGCAGCTTCTAGGCGTTTTTTGCCGATATAACACCAAGGGCAGATGATATCAGAATATATGTCAATGGTAAGCATCAGCTCTTTCCTTTATCTGCCGGCCTCCTATAGTTTAGTAGATAAGACTGATGATTGGCAATGAGGGCTATGATGAGTGACGTAAAAAAAGCAGCAAAGGCCAAGGAGGCGTTATTAGCCGCCGCGCGAACGCTCACCCTATCTGTGATGTTGAAAGAGGAAGATGGGGGTGGCCCTGACCTGCATATCTCACCGTTTGCCCGCCTCGATTCTGGGGACTTCATTATCTATACAAGTCATTTATCTGCCGCAGTGCGGGCGTTGTTGGCCGGCCATGAGGCGCGCGCTATGCTTGTGGCTGATGAGAGCCAATCTCAGAATATCTGGGCCCGCGTGCGTATGCGGTTTGATATTCATATAGAAGAAATTGCGAGGGGTGATGACGCATTTGCGCCTTATTGTGACAAGCTTGCCGAGGTAACAGGTCCTGTGATGGGATTGATCAGAGACTTTACAGATTTTCATATGTTTCGTATTACGCCGCAATCGGGCGTCCTCGTTACCGGATTTGCCTCAGCCTTTTCTATTGATGGCCCTCATTTTGAGATTCAGGAGCATCTGTCAAAATCATGACCAATACTGCCATTCTATGGAGTTTTCGGCGCTGTCCTTATGCGATGCGCGCGCGTCTTGCCATTAAAGCCAGTGGCTTTGCGGTTTCATTGCGTGAGATTATATTACGTGACAAACCCGCGCCTTTTTTAGACGCCTCAGCCAAAGGGACAGTTCCTGTATTGGTTTTGCCAGACGGGCGCGTCATCGATGAGTCTTTGGATGTGATGTTCCACGTTTTGGGGATAAATGACCCGCAAGGTTGGCTTGATATCTATCATACCCAAACAAGGTTTGTTGAAGAGGAGCTTGAGGCGCTCGATCATCAGTTTAAACATCACCTAGATCGTTATAAATATGCCACAAGATATGATGATGTTGATGAGACAGAACATCGGACTAAGGGCGCTGTTTTCTTATCAAAATGGAATGACAGATTACAAAATCAGGCGGCGCTCTCTGGTGATAAGATGGGGCTTCTCGATTTTGCGACCCTGCCATTTATTCGTCAGTTCCGCATTGCGGATGCAAGCTGGTTTGATGCTCAAGATTGGCCTCATCTACAGGCGCATCTGCATCGCTTTTTGGACAGCCCGCTTTTCCTATCTGTCATGGAAAAATATAAACCATGGGCAGAAAGCGGTAATGACTATAGCTTTTAGGTCGCGCGTTTTGCTGTCACGGCGCTGTAGCTGACATAAAGTGCGAGCGTAATCACGACGATGGCACCGCCAAACACCATTTGCGTTGTGGGCGCTTCGCCAACGCCGAGCCATACCCATATGGGCCCTAAAATCGTCTCTAGTAGCATTAAAAGGCCAATATTTGCAGCTGCTGTATAGCGTGAAGCAGAGGTCAGACAGAAAAATGAAATCGGCAAGATAATCAGGCCGCAGACTGAAATCATGAGCCAATTGCCATCTAGCAAAGTTGATGGCCCAATGACAGCAAAGCCCAATAAGGCCGACCATAAAGAACCTGTGCCAACAATAGCAGCAACAGGAAGGTCATCATGTTTGCGTAATAGGACAAAGTTCAAGCCAATTGCGGCAGAAGCGGTCAAGCCGCAAATAGCACCAAATAACACAGAACCGTCCGGCGCAGCGGTCGCATGGCTGGCATCTGCCACCGTGATAGCGATACCAATCAATGTGGCCGCGGTTGCAAGCCAGGTGGATAGATGCGTTTTTTCTCGCAAAATGAGGCGTGAGAAATAGGCTCCAAAGATAGGAGAGGTGGCAAGCGCAAATAAAATGACAGAGACAGAGGTTTGGGCAATGCCGACGATGAAGGCCACATTTGACGTGAATTGACACAGAGATACGCCTAGCCCGCGCCAAGAAAAGGTCTTTTTGAAGATCTCTGCTTTCTTATCCCAGCTCGTGATGAGTACAAGCGCATACATGACCAAAGCTAATTGGCTACCACGCCAGACCATCATTTCCCACACGCCCATACCTGATAGGCGAATGAAAAGGGCATCTGGTGTGAGCGTAAGTGCGCCAAATCCTGCTAAACCAAGCCCAAATAAGGGATGTGCTTTTAATGTCATTGATGTGCCTCCACGCGCTCCCTAGATGGTCTAGCAATAAAGCGCGAGAACGCCTAGCAAAATTCCGCTTTATATGGTGGCTAATTCTTCAAAAAAGCGGGCGGCATCTGCCTGAATAAGCTGGCGTTTTTCATCATCCATCTTATCTGCTGTGCGATAAATCATGCCTAGGCGGGGATTACCGCGTAACGTCTCTTCATGACGCAACAAAAAATCCCAATAGAGATAGTTGAAAGGACAAGCATCAGGGCCATTTTTCTGTTTCACCTTATAGCTACATGACTTGCAATAATCAGACATGCGATCAATATATGCACCGCCTGCCGCATAGGGTTTGCTCGCAACAATGCCGCCATCAGCGAATAGCACCATGCCCGTCACATTGGGCATCTCCACCCATTCAAAGGCATCCGCATAGACAATATGGAACCATTCATTGACGTCATGTGGATGAAGTCCGGCAAGAAGCGAAAAATTACCAATTACCATTAATCGCTGAATATGATGAGCATAGGCAAATTTCTTGGTTTGGTCGATAGATTGCGCCAGGCAATTCATCTTTGTATCTGCGGTCCAGAAAAATGAGGGAAGGGGGCGTGTGGCGTCTAGGAAATTGGCCTCAGCATAGTCAGGCATGTGATGCCAATAAATGCCACGGATATATTCGCGCCATCCTAATATTTGCCGAATAAAGCCCTCTACGGCGTTTAAGGGAGCCTCTCCTGCATGATATGCCGCCTCGGCACGTTGGATGATGGTAAGCGGGTCTAACAGCCCAATATTCAAATAAAAACCGATATGGGCATGATACATAAAAGGCTCGCCTTGAATCATAGCATCTTGATAGTGACCAAAATTAGGGAGTCTTTCTTTTAAAAAAGAGGAAAAGACATGGTCAGCCTGTTCATGTGTCACAGCAAGCTCAAAGCTATCAATGTCACCAAAATGATCGGCAAATTCGGTCCTCACAAGGCTGAGGACCTGAGTGGTAATCTCATCTGCTGCAAAGGAAGTGCGCGGTGGTATCACAAGACCGGATTTCGGTGGTTTGCGATTGTCAGCATCATAGTTCCATTGTCCACCTATCGGTTCAGAACCATCCAGTAAGATATTGTATTTACGGCGCATTTCTCGATAGAAAAATTCCATCCGTAGTTGTTTTTTTCCTTTGGCCCATAGGGCAAAATCATCATGAGTGGCCAAGAAACGGCTATCTTGATGAATGGTGATGTCACCTGTCCAGCTCTCTCTGAGGTCTGATTGCCATTGTGCCACTCGATATTCAGAGGCTTGTGTCATGACAATGTCTGTCAGGCCTGTTTGTTCATGCGCATCCCGTAGCAAATCATCAAAGCTGCGAATGGCAGATTGTGCGTCATATTGATGGTAGAGAACGCGGAATCCATGCGCGATCAACGCATCACGAAAATGACGCATCGCAGAGAATATGAGGGCAATCTTCTGTTTGTGATGGCGCGGGAAAGTGGCCTCGCCAGCAATTTCGCCCATCACAATCACATCTTGCCCTGGAACAGCGTCTTTCACGTGCGGCGCCTGCCATGAAAGCTGGTCACCCATTATCAATATAAGACGCCCCATATCAGGCACTTTCTTTCAAGGTGGCAAAAGCCGCCAAGGCATCAAGTCGTGATTGTTTGGCATCAACAATAGGGTGCGGATAGTCGCGCCCCAAAGTGATACCAGCCCCTTGTAAAATCAGTGACGGTGCAAGGAAAGGGGCCCCAATATATTTGGCCGGCAAATCACGCAATTCCGGGCAATAGGTTTTGATATAGGTGCCATCTGGGTCAAATTTCTCTGCCTGTGTGATAGGATTAAAGACGCGGAAATAGGGCGCCGCATCTGCGCCACATCCTGCAATCCACTGCCAACTTGCGGCATTATTGGCATGGTCAGCATCAAAGAGACAATCCCAGAACCAAGCCTCTCCCTCTTGCCAAGGCAGGCGCAAATTTTTAACTAAGAATGAGCCAACAATCATACGCACACGGTTATGCATATAGCCTGTTTGATACAGCTCTCTCATACCAGCATCAACAATGGGGTATCCTGTCATACCCCTTTGCCACGCTAACAGCTGCGCATCATCTCTCCGCCACGGAAAGGCGTTGAATTTTTGATTCAGCGGCGCTGTTTTTAAGGATCCATTATAGTAGAGTAAGGCATGCGAGAATTCGCGCCACCCAAGTTCAGATAGAAAGACATCGCAATTCTTATCTTCAAACCCATATCTATCTAAGGCCGCATACCAGCAGGTGGCTGGTGAAATTTCTCCAAAATGAAGATGGGGTGATAGCCGAGAGACAGATGGTTTTGCCGGTATGTTGCGCCCGTCTTGATAGCTGGAGATCCCGTCATCTAAAAAGGTTTCAAGGCGGTGATAGGCCCCAGCCTCGCCAATTTGCCAACCACTGATAAGATCTTTGTCCCAGCTTGTCTGCGGTAGGAGAGACAGCGCTTCTAACGCTACCCCGCTCACCTCACCGCGATGGAGCGATAAACCAGCTGGTACGGGCAAAGGTCGTGATGGCGCCGGTGCCTGAAGGCAACCACGCCTGTAGAAGGGGGTAAAAACTTTATAAGGGGTGCCATCAGCCTTTAATGGCTCCCAGGGCTCCCACAATAACGTAGCCTTATGAGAGGTGACAGAGAGCCCTTGCGCTTGCAACGCTTCTTTTAGCTGGCTGTCTCGTGAAATACGCCATGGCTCATAGCAGCGGTTCCAATGTAGGGATGTTGCACCTGTCTCCGAAATGAGCTGTGGGATGATCTCAGATGCTTTCCCCACAAAAAGGCGTAATTGGTTATCCAGTGCCTGATTTAAAGCGGTAAGGGAGTGATGCAACCAGACACGGCTAGCCGCGCCCATAGCCGCATCGCCTGCATCTTCATCTTCGAGAATGTAAAAAGGCAGCACGGTGCCCTCTTGTGCGGCTGCGGTCAGGGCAGGGTTGTCTGAGAGGCGTAAGTCTTGGCGGAACCAACAAAGAGATGGGGCACTCATAGGGGAAGCTCATATTGTGTAGATGGTTTTTGTTTCGTTTTCTTATTCGTCATTTGCGGTAATCCAGACTTCCGAGAGCCATGTTTTTCTGCAATTTTTTGCGCTTGCCGGCCGTGCGGCTTGTGCTTTCGCAAACCATGCATGATATCTGCGGCGTGGCGCCGTGCAGTTACCTCATCAACGAGCGGCATGGGATATTCACCAAGCCGATGTGGCAAAAGCCAAGGTGTATGGATCAAATGATCGGGAATGCCAGAGAGTTCTGGGCACCATTGACGAATAAATATCCCATCTGGGTCTTGGTCTTGAGATTGTTTAATCGGATTATAAATTCGGATGGTATTAATACCTGTCGTGCCTGATTGCATCTGACATTGGCTATAGTGAATGCCAGGCTCAAAATCTGTAAAAAGACGCGCTAGATGCAATGAGGGTAGCCGCCAATCTAGCCAGAGATGATAGCTGGCAAAACTCACTAACATCGCACGCATTCGAAAATTAAGCCAACCTGTGGCCTGAAGCGACCTCATACAAGCATCGATAAAAGGATAGCCTGTCATACCAGCACACCACGCCTTAAAATGCGCATGGTCAGCGGTGCATTCCCGCAAGCCATCATAGGCCGAATGAAAGTTTCGTCGTTCAATCAGAGGCTCATCCTCTAATTTTTGAATAAAATGGCAATGCCAATGCAATCGAGACGAGAACGACCGAAGCGAGCCGCCATATTGCTTGTCAGATAGTTGTTTTTTCTGTTCACTTGCCGCTAAGCTTGCCTGATAGACCTCTTTCATTGAAAGCGCGCCTGATGCTAAATAAGAGGAGATGTGGGAGCTGGACTGATAAGACGTCACAGGCGATGATAAATCAGATCGGTAAGTCCGACCTCTCACCTCTAGGAAGCTTTTCAGTAGATAGGTTCCTGCGCCGCGGCCGGCAGGTCGTATCTGGCTATTATCCATCGGCATCAAACCAAGAGAGGTGGCCGAAGGGGGCTCATCACTTGGTGCGTCTATACAGTGTGCCTCACTTACAGTTGGGATGAGGGGGGAGGTCATAAGCTGATGCCATCTCTTGGCCCATCCGGCTCTGCTTGTGGGGCCTCTTTCAACGCCAAATTGCCGATATTCATGGATGGGAATAGAGTGAGCGCTTGCCCATTTCTGAACCTCTCTATCTCTGGCATAGCTTGCAAGATTTCCAGTTTCCTGATGGGCATAAAGCCCTGTAATTGGCTGTTTATGATGCCAGTCACGAAGGATGTCTATTGCTTCACCAACACGGATAGTCAGGGACAGGCCACGATGGGCAAGGCGGTCTTTCAGATCAGCTAATGCCGCAAGGTAATAATCATAGTGGCGTGATGAGGCATCAGGGCTCTGCCATAAGGACGGTTCAATGATGTAGAGAATGGCAAAGGGACCTGCTTGTGCCGCACGAAATAATGGTTCGTGATCTTCATCTCTTAAATCTTTTTTTAGCCATACGATATTCATGAGACATCCCCTTGCTCATAGAGCTAGATGGTATCGGAAAAATGGCAAGCGACCATATCATGCAAAAACAACGGGGAAGAGCTACCCAACCAGTAATCGCAATGCTATATCAAGGGGAGGAAATGGCGGCATAATAGCCGCAATATAATGACGCGTGAGAAGGTAAGGCTGTATGTATAAAGCTCCGGTATCAGATATGACATTCGCCCTTGAGGCATTGCAGCATGTTGCTC
>CALEYP010000120.1 GCA_937924895.1 uncultured Alphaproteobacteria bacterium | reverse complement strand
GCGCCGCATTGCTAGTCATGACCAGCTCTTTTCATTTGTCACAGCTGAGCCTCTGATAGATCCTGAAAATTGGCAATTACCCGAAAATGCTGTTGACGGAGATATCGCAGAATACTGCCCTCTTGGTGAAGAGATCATGGCACAGATGGCGAGGCATATTGCCCACTATGGGGGCGGCCTTTTGCTGATTGATTATGGCAAATCAGATAATCACGGTGACACCGTTCAAGCTGTCCGCAATCATCAACCTGCGGATGTGTTAAGTTATCAAGGCGAAGCAGATATGACACATTGGGTGGATTTCAAAAGGCTGGCAGCTGTCGCACAACAGCATAAGGCACGTCTGATTGGCCCTGTTCCACAAGGGCGCTTTTTAAGCGAATTGGGAATTGGTCAAAGAGCGGAATCTTTGCGAAAGGCAGATGATCCTGAACATGATAGAGCGCTTATGGCCGCGATTGATCGTCTGGTTAGCCCTGCTCATATGGGCCAAGCCTTCAAAGTCTGTCTTCTTGTCCCTGATGGCGAGGGTTTGCCACCTGGATTCTCATCCCTATCCGCAACAACGCAAGGCGCCGCATAATGAAACATACCCCCCCCTCTTTCATTACACATGCTTCGTTCACACCCACAGCGATAAGCTATGGTTTTTTTGGGCGCCAAGGGGGCGGGTCTTGCGATATTTATGAATCTCTTAATTGTGGCCTCGGATCTGATGATCATCGAGACAAGGTTCATCAGAACAGACAATTGGCAGCTGAAGCCATAGGCACTCACCCTGACGATATGGCAGCTGTTTATCAAATTCATAGCGCAGATGTGGTAACCATTGATGATGATTTTGACCTCACCGCGCGCCCTCAAGCAGATGGGCTGGTCACGTCAAAAGAAGGTATTGCGCTTGCGATATTAACAGCGGATTGCACGCCTCTTATCCTGGCAGATGAGCACCATGGCATCATTGGCGCCTGCCATGCAGGCTGGCGTGGGGCAGCAACAGGCATTATTGAAAATACGATCAAAAGCATGTGCGCATTGGGCGCAACAGCGTCTAGCATCACTGTTGTGATTGGCCCCACTATTGCGCAAGAATCCTATCAAGTAGGCCATGATATGAAACAAAAGGTCATAGATGCTAATCCCGATAGTCTCTCTTTTTTTAGCCAAGACCCATCTGAAGAGGGAAAATTCCTCTTTAACCTTCCCGCTTTTGCCGCCTCTTGCGCCACAAAGGCAGGCGTGCGCCACATTTATGATGTCAAGCGCGATACCTATCGCGAATCGCAGATGTTTTTTTCACATCGCCATGCCACACACCACCGTCAAACCGACACAGGCAAACAAATCACCATGCTCTGCAAACACAAAACATAAAAGGATTTAAAACATGCCACATCTCGTACTATTTCTAGGCTTATGCT
>CALEYP010000119.1 GCA_937924895.1 uncultured Alphaproteobacteria bacterium | reverse complement strand
ATAGCGGATAAATAAAAACAAATATCTCAGGAAGACACCGGCATCTTTAAATGGGTTCATCCCATCGCGTTCAATCGGAAATGGCAAATGGATGCCGCCAAGCGCCACCATATCTGCATCATGAGGCCCTTTTGGCGTCAAAAAATACACCTCATGCCCCTGCTTGATCAGAGAGCGCACGAGGCCTTTGCGGAAATTCACAATATTCCAGCCTGTATTTGCAGAAATAAAGATTACACTCATCGTGTAGCCCCAGCTTGCCAAGCTAAAAACATCAACGGTCCCCATAATTGATAGTGCGCATCTTGCTGCCCTGTCAGATGTTGATGCCATACTTTCCTGAGGTGGGTCACATCAAAAACACCCCCCTCTCGTAAATTTTTCTCTGATAACAATGCTTCTGCCCAGTCACGCAAATCTCCGCGCAACCATTTTGCCAAGGGGATCGCAAAACCGGCTTTTGGACGTTCAATCAGAGCTTGTGGCACATGGTCATAGAGCCATTGTCTCATAAGATACTTGCCCTGATTGCCTCTGACTTTGAGGCCAAGGGGCAGCTGCCAAGCAAATTCAACAAGCCGATGATCAAGCAACGGAATGCGACCTTCCAGGCTATTGGCCATAGCCGCCCTATCGACTTTCACCAAAATATCATCTGGCAAATAGCTCAGGCTATCATTTGCCATCATCCACTCAATCGGCGACAAATTCAGATTGGTGAAATCTGGCCCGTCTTTGGCATACATCTCTTTGGAGAGAAGCCCCGAGGATGGCTGTTGCCATTGTGACACAAGACCTAAATAAAGTTCTTCTAAATTAGGTGATGCCATCATTCTGGCAAATTTTTGTGCCTTTGTTGCTCTGTCGGAGATATTGCCTAACCGTGGCACAAAGGAGGTGATGGCCTCTAAATATGACGGGGGAATAGCAGCTATTATTCTGCCAAATATTGCTCTCATTGGCGCAGGCAAAATGGCTTGATAGAGCGCCATTTGTTGCGCCCAAAAATAGCGTCGATACCCGCCCATAACCTCATCACCCCCATCTCCTGACAAGGCCACGGTGATATGCTGTTTAGCCAAGTGAGAGACAAGATAGGTAGGAATCTGGGAGGCGTCTGCAAAAGGTTCACAATAGATGTGCGGTAATTGCGGAATGACAGATAAGGCATCCTGTTCAGACACATATAGCTCATGATGATCAAGGCCCAGATGCTGTGCAACTTCCTTTGCAAAAGGCGCCTCGTTAAACGCGCCATCATGAAACCCAATTGAAAAACTTTTCACCGGCTGAAGAGATTGGGCCTGCATTGCCGCGGCAACCACAGAGGAATCGATACCGCCAGACAAAAAACAGCCAAGCGGTACATCAGAAAGCATTTGCCCTTTCACTGCATCAAAGAGATGTCCCTCAAATGCCGCCTTGGCCTCTCTCTCATCACCAAGGAAGGGATGCTGTTTCCCTGTGGCTATTTGAGCGGGCAAAGACCAATAAGCACACGCTTTTGGCAAGCGCTTGGCGCCAATATCGTCTCTTGTCAGCGTCAGATAATGGGCTGGCAGGAGTTTATAAGCAGCCTCATAAATTGAAAAAGGAGCCGGCACGTAGGAATAACGCATATAATGATGCATGGCTTCAGGTGACAGGCTGTCATCAAATTTAGGATGGCTACGCAGGGCCTTTAATTCTGAGCCAAAGATAAAATCAGCAC
>CALEYP010000118.1 GCA_937924895.1 uncultured Alphaproteobacteria bacterium | reverse complement strand
AGGGGTCCGCCCGTGCGGCTCGCCGCGCAGGGATGGTTCCTGCCGTTATTTATGGTAATAAACAGCCAGCTTTAGGTATTGAGCTTGAAGCCCGCGTAATTCGTAAGATTATCCACGAGCCAGGCATTTTCAGCCGCTTGTTGGACATTGATGTAGATGGCAAAGCCATCACTGTCTTGACCAGAGACATTCAATTCCACCCTGTTTCAGATGAAGCGTTGCATTTTGACTTCTTGCGTGTGTCAAAATCATCAACCATCTCTGTGGCTATCGGTGTTGAGTTCATCAATGAAGATAAGTGCCCTGGCTTGCGTATCGGCGGCGTGTTGAACGTTGTGCGCCACGAAGTTGAATTGAACTGCCCAGCCAATGCTATCCCAGAAAAGATCACAGTCGATCTCGAAGGTGTGAAAGTGGGTGACTCAATCCATATTAGCGCAATCGAATTGCCAGAAGGTGTTGAGCCAACCATTACAGATCGTGACTTCACTGTTGCGACGCTTCAGTCACCAGGTGGCGGCGTCAAGAATGAAGATGATGAAGATGAAGCAGCAGAAGGCGAAACAGAAGAATAAGTCTGTGGCAGCATTTTGTTGTTAAATTTTGAAGACGTGTCTGATAGCTATTAGGCACGTCTTTTTGTTTGTTACTGATAAGCGGAAAATCCATCTGATGAAGCTGTTTGTAGGGCTCGGAAATCCTGGTACGAAATATCAAGGCAATCGCCATAATATCGGCTTTATGATGGTCGATTTATTGGCGCGTGATTATGGCTTTGATGGGTGGAAGACTAAAGCTGGCGCGCAGATGGCAACAGGGCGGATTGGCATGACCAAAATTGCGCTGTTAAAGCCGCAATCTTTTATGAATAAATCAGGGCTACCCGTCGCCGAAGCCGCGCGGTTTTTTAAAATCGAGCCTGAGAATATCATCGTCTTTCATGATGAGATTGATTTAGGCGAAGGGCGGTTGCGCGTCAAACAAGGCGGTGGTCATGGCGGCCATAATGGCTTGCGTGATATTGACCGTCATATTGGCAAAGATTATTGGCGCGTGCGCATGGGTGTGGGACGCCCCGATACGAAAGAAGACGTGCATAAATGGGTCTTAAATGATTTTTCACGCCATGATATGAACACATGGCTACCAGCCTTTATGGAGGCATTATCACGAGAAGCAGGCTTGTGTGCCGAAGGTGATATGGCGAGCTATATGAGCCGTGTGGCGCATTTGGCGCCTGCGCCAGGCAAAGCGTCACAAGCTGAGACAAATGACGAATAGGGAGTGTCATTATGGGGTTTAATTGCGGAATTGTCGGGCTACCAAATGTAGGGAAATCCACCCTATTTAACGCCCTAACACGCACCGCAGCTGCCGAGGCTGCCAATTATCCTTTCTGTACGATTGAGCCAAATACCGGCCGTGTTGCCGTACCAGATCCGCGTCTGGATGAGCTTGCCACCTTAGCGCAATCAGCCAATGTCATTCCAACACAGTTGGAATTTGTCGATATTGCTGGCTTGGTGAGAGGTGCGGCGAAAGGTGAAGGATTGGGCAACCAGTTCTTGGCAAATATCCGCGAAGTGGATGCAATCGCCCATATGCTGCGTTGTTTTGAAGATGACGATATCACGCATGTGGAAGGCGATGTGAACCCGGTGAGAGATGCTGAGACTGTTGAGACAGAATTGATGCTGGCTGATCTTGAATCACTGGAAAAGCGGACCACTGGCCTGACAAAGAAAGTCCGCGGTGGTGATAAGCAAGCCGCCTTTGATCTGAAGATGATCGAAAAGCTGATCGCGCATTTGGCAGATGGTCAAATGGCACGCACCTGCGATAGCCTCACACCAGAAGAAGAGGCGCGCCTGCCCTATCTACAGCTTTTGACAGCGAAGCCGATTTTATATGTCTGTAACGTCTCTGAAGATGATGTGAAAGACGGCAATGACTATACGAAGCAGGTCGCAGAACGCGCCGCCTCGGTAGGTGCCAGCCATGTGATTATCTCAGCCGCGATTGAGGCAGAGATCTCAACTTTGGAAGCGGAAGATGCCGCAGAATTCCTTGGCGATTTAGGCCTTGAAGAAGCAGGGTTGGACCGCATGATTCGCGCCGGATATGGCCTATTAAGCTTGCTGACCTTCTTTACCGTTGGGCCAAAGGAAGCTCGTGCCTGGACTGTCCGTGAAGGGGCAAGCGCGCCTGAGGCAGCTGGTGTCATCCATACTGATTTCCAACGCGGCTTTATCCGGGCTGAGACCATCGCCTTTGATGATTATATTAGCTGTGGTGGTGAGAGCGGCGCCAAAGATGCAGGCAAGCTACGCATTGAAGGAGCCGATTATCCCGTCAAAGATGGTGATGTGTTCCATTTCCGCTTTAATGTCTAAGACGAGAGAGGGCAGGACAAATCAGCTCTGCCCTGATTTTTGAGATAAAAAAAGCCCTGCTAATTGCAGGGCTTTTTCATTTGTTCCTTGCCAGATTAGGCTTTGGCTTTTTTCACATCCGCCCAGATAAAGCGCATTGCGAAATAAGACATCACTGTCATCAACAATAAGAAGATCATTGAGGCCACGCCAATCCGCTTGCGGCTCTCGAGCTCAGGCTCTGCCGTCCATGCCAAGAAGGCTGTGATATCTTTGGCGTGATCAGCAATCTCAGCTGCATGACCATCTGCATATTCGACATCTTCACCATAAAGTGGCTGTGGCATTGCAATCATACCACCTGGATAAGAGGCATTGTAATACATGCCATCTGGCACTTCGATGCCTTCTGGGGCATCAACATAGCCTGTCATCAAGCTGTACATATAGTCAGCGCCATTCGGACGTGCCTTAATCATCAATGAGAGATCTGGTGGGTAAGCCCCGCCATTTGCTGCTCTGGCAGCATTCTCATTTGGATAAGGTGATGGGAAGCGGTCAGCAGGGATGGCAGGACGCATGAACATCTCGCCTTCGTCATTTGGCCCATCTTCCACTTCATATTGTGCCGCAATGGCTTTGATTTCAGCTTCGTTATAGCCCAAATCAGCCAAGTTACGGAATGCAATATATTCCAATGAGTGACAGCTTGCACAAACCTCGGAATAGACCTGGAAGCCACGCTGTAGTGAGGCTTGGTCAAATGTTCCGAATGGGCCGTTAAAGCTCCAATCAATATGTGTCAGCTTGGCGTCCCCACCAGCTGCTAGCGCTGGCGCGCTAAACAGCAAAGCTGAAAGTGTGATTAAAAAGCGACGCATTATGCCTTCTCCTTTGGCGCAGCTGCAGCACCAGCCATGGCACCGCCCCCACCTAGCACAGGGGATGAGATTGATTGCGGTAATGGACGTGGTGTTTCAATCACGCTCAAGATTGGAAGAATCAAGAGGAAGTGAGCGAAATACCAAACAGTCGCGATACGGCTGAGGATCACATAGATACCTTCGGCAGGCATCGCACCAAGATACCCAAGCAAGAGACAATCGGCGAAGAATACCCAGAAGAAAATCTTGAAGATTGGGCGGAACTTGGCAGACCGTACAGGTGATCTGTCGAGCCATGGCAAGATGAAGAGTACGGCAATCGCACCAAACATGGCCAACACACCACCTAGCTTATCAGGCACCGCACGCAAAATCGCATAGAATGGTAGGAAATACCACTCAGGCACAATGTGAGCTGGTGTTTGAAGCGCATTGGCTGGAATGTAGTTGTCTGGATGACCCATCGCATTCGGGAAGAAGAACACCGCGGCTGCGAAGATTGTCAAAAAGACTGAGATGCCAAAGAAATCTTTGATTGTGTAATAAGGGTGGAACGGAATTGAATCCTGCGGCCCTGTCATATCAATACCAAGCGGGTTGTTTGACCCAAATTTATGCAAGGCAACAATATGTAGAATGACCACACCAGCAATGACGAATGGCATCAGGTAATGCAACGCAAAGAAGCGGTTCAATGTTGGGTTATCAACAGAGAAGCCACCCCAAAGGAATGTCACAAGTGAGTCACCAACAAATGGGACAGCAGAGAATAGGTTGGTAATCACTGTCGCGCCCCAGAATGACATCTGGCCCCACGGCAATACATAACCCATAAAGGCTGTGGCCATCATCAACAAGAAGATGACAACACCAAGCATCCACAATAACTCACGTGGCGCCTTATATGAGCCGTAATAAAGACCACGGAACATATGGATGAACACCACAATGAAGAAGAAGCTCGCGCCATTCATATGAATGTAGCGGATAAGCCACCCATGGTTCACGTCGCGCATGATACGTTCAACAGATTCAAACGCATAATCAACATGCGGTGTGTAGCTCATAGCCAAAACGATACCAGTGACAATCATAATCACCAATGATAGGCCAGCCAACGAACCGAAGTTCCAGAAATAGTTCAAGTTGCGAGGCGTTGGATAATCATGCAGCGTATGATTGACCATGCTGAAAATAGGCAATCTGTGATCGACCCATTTGACAACTGGATTTTTGAATTGTGTTTGAGACATGCTCTTACTCCATTATCCTGCTTTAGCCGATCTTGATGACTTGATCAGACACAAAGCTATAAGGTGGAATTTCTAGGTTAGTTGGAGCCGGTCCCTTACGAATACGTCCTGAGGTATCATAGTGAGATCCATGACAAGGACAGAACCAGCCATCATATTCACCCTTGACCTCACCGACCTTCTGGCCGAGTGGCACACAGCCTAGATGTGTACAAACGCCAAGAAGAACCAAAAATTCTGGCTTTTCTGCACGATCAACATCAGCTTGTGGGTCACGCAAGTCAGTCAAAGCGACGTCATTGGCGCGGCCAATTTCGTCCTTTGTGCGATGGCGAATAAAGACAGGCTTACCACGCCATTTCAGCGTGATTGACTGACCTTCTTCGATCTTTGATACGTCAACCTCGATGCTTGCCAGCGCCAATGTATCAGCGGCTGGGTTCATCTGGTCAATCAATGGCCATGCAACCGCACCAGCGCCAACAGCACCCATAGCGTAAGTTGCAACAACGATAAAATCACGACGTGACTTTACTGGCACATCGTCTTTCTTTGATTGTGAACTGGTTTTTGCCATATTCCCCTCTATGTTTTCAGCACAAAGGTTTTTCGCAACATGACGGCGCGCAGCTTATGCTGTGCTTTGTCTGTCCCGCCCCTTTGTCCTTAGCCCCGTCCCACATAGTTATTGGGATCGTTAATTTGCTGCCATTCCTCTAGCAGAAACAGCAACAATTTCCCATTAAAAAAAGTCATTTTTCCGCACACTGCGACACTTTTTTACAGGATGTGAGGTCTCAATAGGGGGAATCTGGGATAGGCTTGGCTTAGGGCCATTTCACCTCTGGGGGCATCGACATCAAAATCGCTTCAATATTACCACCCGTTTTCAGGCCGAAAAGCGTGCCTCTGTCATAGAGCAGGTTAAATTCCACATACCGCCCACGCTTAATCAACTGGGCCTCTCTATCCTCATCTGTCCATGGCTGGTTCATCTGAGAGCGGACAATGCCGGCATAGGTGTCACGAAAAGCCGTGCCCACATCTTGGGTAAAGGCGAAATCAGCCTCCCAATCACCTGAATCGAGATAATCATAAAAAATCCCGCCAGCCCCGCGCGGTTCATTGCGATGTTTGAGATGGAAATACTCATCACACCACTCTTTATATTTGGGGTAATATGTCGGATCATGCGCATCACAAGCCGCTTGAAAACCGGCATGAAATTGGGCCGCTTGATCAGGCATATCATACATTGGTGTCAAGTCACCGCCGCCGCCAAACCAGCTTTTGCCAGTGGAAATAAAACGCGTATTCATATGAGCGGCTGGCACATGCGGGTTTTGCATATGCGCCACAAGCGAAATACCAGCGGCCCAAAAGTCGCCAGTGTCATTTGTGCCAGGGATTTGATCTTTGAACTCTGGAGAAAATTGGCCGTGAACAACAGAGATATTCACCCCAACCTTTTCAAACACACGGCCACGCATGACGCTCATCTCGCCGCCACCGCCGCCATCTCGTTGCCAGCTTTTCCGTTCAAACTGACCGACGGGCTTATCTGATAGCTGGCTCTGATCCGCCTCTGATTCGATTGTTTCAAATGTGTCACAAATCGAATCGCGCAATTGCCGAAACCAAGATGCGGCCGCTGATTTTTGCGGATTATCCTGCCAGTCTTCCATGATGGTCCCTCTCTTATGATGCCCTATAGCCTTAGGCAGTTTTATCACGCAGCTGTGCCACAAGCTCTGCCGTGGTCGCGGTAAAACGGCTTGCGATGAACAAGGCTTCTGCCTCTTGCAATGCGGCTCCCAGTGCGACACCTGGCTCAATCCCTGCTTCTATTAAATCATGACCCGTGACAGGACAAGGGGGTGGTGAGAAATGGGCAATTTGCCGCAACCGCGCCACGCTCGGATATGGGTCTGTTCGATTGAAGGCAAGGGCTGCCTGCACTGCGATTTGTTGCGGCGCATGATAGGCAAGCTGCTGCCAAACCTCCCCCGCAAGCCCTGCTAATACCTCATCCGTCAGTGGCATAAGGTAAGCCGTCAGTGCAGCTTTTTCTGCTTTTGACAGGCGCATTGCGTGATCCAGTGCAGGGATGTCTGAGGGTGTAAGGGTGGCCGCGAGCCGCGCCATTTCATCTGGTAAAGCCTCATCACAAGCGGGACGAGAGAGGAACGGCACCTGATAGGCCGCTTCATCAAGCCCTAAATCATGGAGATGACCTAGCGCCTGTCGCCATGCTGCGCCGCGCAATAGACGCCGTAATTCATGGCCTTTGCGCTCAGCTGATAGGCTGGCAACTCCTTGCTTTGCGGCTTGCAAGGCAGCATAATCGGCGGCTGGCATAGTGAAACTGGGATAGGTCGCCAAAAACCGTATCGCCCGCAAGATACGCAAATAATCTTCAGCAATCCGATCTTGCGGCACGCCGATAAAGCGCAAGCAGCGCGCAGCAATATCATCACAACCACCAAGCGGATCATAAAGCTGTCCATCACTTTGGAGGTATAAGGCATTCATGGTGAAATCACGACGCTTGGCATCTTCCAGCCAGTCAGGTTGAAAGCCGATGGTGGCATGACGGCCATCTGTTTCCAAATCAGCGCGTGTCTGTGTAACCTCAATGGGATGTGTATCAGCAATAATCGTCACTGAACCAAATGCCAATCCCGTTTCAATCACGCGATAGCCCCGCTCCCTTGCCGCATCAGCAAAGGTCGCAATCGGCAGATTGACGGCCATATCGAGGTCAAGAGCCCCGTCAAGGTCAAGGGTACCAAGAACCGCATCCCTGACAACGCCGCCGACAAGCCGCGCCTCACCACCTAAGGCGGTGGCAAGCGCTTGCATCAACTGTACATCAGGGTGGGCGGCAAGCGCCTGACAGAGACTTGTGATATCTGTGTTATTGCGCATCAGAATCAGATGGCACAAAATCTGGTTGCACGATTTGGCCATCAATTACTTTAGCAGGGATGTAATCGGTTGTGGGGGCCGCGGCCTCCATCTCCAGCCAATAGAACCCAAAGGCCAGAACCGCCAATGCGGCAGTGGCGCCCCAGATATGGGCATTGCGCAATCCCTTTTTCGGATCTGTTTGGTTGGCCAATTTATCGATAAGCACCAGCACAATCAAACCAACCAAAATAGCGATAAGGATAATTAAATACCGGCGCATAGGACCTCCTGTAGCGACCGTTGACAGAACACGCAAATTATAGCGCGCCTGCCCAGCCATGTAAAATAGCCGCTGTTGCGCCCCAAATCACATGCGCACCAGAGGTGATCCGCCGGCTTGTCCATCGCCGTCCGTCATGTTCACGCTCAAAGGATGTGTAATTTGCCAGGGAGAGCACATGCGAGGCGGGTACAAATAACATTTCATCCACCTCAGCAGGCGCCGGCCGAAGCGTTGGGGCCACTTCCTCATAAGAGGCCGTAACACGCCCAACAACAGGTGTTATCCGGTAGCCGGTCCCGGTGTAGAGATCAGGCAAATAGCCTTTCACCTCCACCAAAGAGGGCGGTAAGGCGATTTCCTCTTCGGCTTCACGTAATGCTGCTTTGGTCTCTGAGGCGTCGCTGGCATCAATGCGGCCACCCGGAAATGAAATCTGACCGGCATGTTTTGATAAATGAGATGCCCGCTTTGTCAGAAGAATGTGATCTTCGCCCTGTTTTGAGAGAACAGGTACCAGCACGGCTGAGGCAACCACCCCGTCGGTGAGAGGCAATGGCGCAGGCGTAGCTAATAAAGGTGCCCACCAACCTTGGTCATGTCGCATCATCCGTCCCCAAGCAATGAAAAACTCGCCCCAGAGGAATAGAGCTTATCACCGGCTTCTGATTGAGCTAGAGCGATCTCTGCCATCTCATAAAAGATAGGACGCTGGACCAGCGCCGTTAAATTATGGGGCAAGCAGATATAAGGGCGGGGCTCAGCCGCATGCGGCACATGACGCATCTCAAGCGGTGTGTCCGCCGATAAGACATGCTGATTATCAAGATTATCCGTCACGGTGATGACGGCCTCTTGTCCTGTCCCTGATTGCGAGAGGCTGGTGATGATGAAAGGTGCATCTTCGACCGTAATCTCGCCTCGCTCTACAGGGGTTGTGAGCCAATAGCGCCCCTCCTCATCGCAAGAGAGAACAGAGGCAAATAATTTCACTAGGCCCATGCGTTTTATCTCGCCGCCTTCGTGAAACCAGCGGCCATCAGCCTTAATTTCAATGTCAAATTTTTGTGGTTCACTCATGCGCCCAATTTAGGTAAGGCCAGGCCCCAGAACAAGCCTCATTCAGGTGATTCGGCCTGTAAGTGGCCACAAAATGATAATATTTGTCTTTTTATTTGTCTGTTTTTCCACATTTTTTTGAATGCCTGACAAAAAAATTGAGCGTGGTAACGGTTTATTCATCTTTTTCTGTCATTCTTATCGTTCGAGATGTGACCCGCCGAGCTGTGCCGCATTGCTCTAATTGGTGAGATATGATGAAGATAGTAATTGATCATCTAGGAAAAGTGAAAAGCACTGAGCGAGACAAGGCCAGTGCCTCTGGTCTTTTATTGACCAATAAACGCCAGAAATTTTTGCTTCAGATTGGCGCGCGGGTCACACCGCAGGCGCTCTTATCAACCTGTCGCCATATCAGGGCGTTAAATGCCCGTGTCACGATTGACGCCCAAACAAAATCACATCTCAAATATTTTCCTTATCCTGAAAACACTGTGCCAGATACATGCCTCGGATTGGGACGGCTGGCCTTGCGTCTGATCGAACAACGATATGAACTCTTCCGCACCAATGAATTGCGTGACTTTCAAGACCCCATATTTGGCCGTTTACCGCGGATCATGGCCCCCTTATTGGACCCGCGGCTCTTTACCAAGGAAACCGCACTTGCTCTAGCGCAACTTGATGAAAGTGACCTTTCAGCCACCAGCTTTATCATGCCAGATGGGGATAAAGGGTTTCGGATTAAAAAAATGCCGCTTCATTATGTCTGGCCGGCCCCTTGCCCCTATCTGCCGCTACCACTGGAAGAGATCGTGCCCTCCCCCTTTCATCATTGGTATCAGGCACTCTATCACACGGCTTTATGTGTAAGGCGCCCTCTTATCCATGTGGGGCAAATGAAATTAGCGTTGCGGCAGTCACGCAAAGATGACGATGGCAATCCTATTCCCACAGCTGATTTGGTGAATCATGTGCTGCCACATCATGCCGATTGGCACGAGATGATCCGCATCCTTTATCCGCTTGCTGCCCCGCGAGAGAGGCCCGCAAATTATCGCCTCCTGTCTCTGTCACTCCAGAAAAAGGGACGTTTTATTATCTTTTAACACAACCTTAACAATATTTTTTTATATTTTTTTCACTCATTAAGAAAAAAGTAACCTTTTTATTTTAGGCTGACCGATGAGCAAGAGTTAACACTAGCAAAGGGAGGGCCCATATGCCACGACCATTAGATAGCGACTCTGAAGAGTCAAAAGTGACCACAATCTTAAAAGCCATGAGCAATTTAAGGCGCATGCAAATCCTGTCAGAATTGACAGATGGTAAGGAAAAATCAGTCTCTGACTTAGAGCGATTAATGCCGGAATTGAGCCAATCGGCACTCTCGCAACATCTGGCCCGGCTTCGGGCGGCAAATATCGTAAAAACCAGACGCGAATCACAAACCATCTATTATATGATTGAAGATATCGATATTTTGCGCATTTTGCGCCTGTTCCGGCATATTTATGCACATGATCCGGCCAATCGGGGCCATTATCACTAGCCTGTTATCAATTGTTAGGGTGTAAAATCTGATTATCACAAGATAAGTCACGCTATCTGACTTGCTTTTTTGCCTCAAGCTTGTCACAAGCAAAGGAGAGCTGTTATCACGGCAGCCCGCATGATAGTAGGATGATCGTGCCCTCCCCTTACCGCCCATAAGGCAAGGGTGAGCGTGCGAAGTAGGACCGCTTGTAATTATGTATATCTATCTTCCGATCGCTGAAGTGTCGCTTCACATCGCAGTTGTTATTGGCTTAGGCGGCGGCGTTGGCTTCCTGTCTGGGCTTTTTGGCGTTGGTGGTGGCTTTTTGATGACACCGCTTCTCATCTTTTTGGGTGTGCCTTCGGCGGTGGCAGTGGCCACAGAAGCCAACCAGATTGTCGCCTCATCTGTCTCTGGCGTGCTGGCGCATTGGCGCCGTGGCAATGTTGATTTTAAAATGGGCGGCGTTTTATTGGCCGGTGGTGTCTTTGGGTCAACCTTAGGGGTATTCCTATTCGCCCTCTTGCAGAAAATTGGCCAGATTGACCTTGTGATTAAGCTCTCTTATGTGGTGTTTTTGGGCATCATTGGCGGGTTGATGTTGATGGAATCTATCCGCGCTATTTTGCGCGCCCGTCAGCCAGGGGCGAAGCGTGGTAAGCTGCATCAGCATAATTTCCTGCATGGGCTGCCCTTCAAAATGCGGTTCCGCAAATCAAAGCTCTATATTAGCGCGCTGCTGCCTTTTACCTTAGCTGCCTTTGTGGGTATCTTATCCGCGATTATGGGTGTGGGCGGGGGCTTCATTTTGGTACCAGCCATGATTTATGTGCTTGGTATGCCAACCTCCGTGGTGGTCGGCACCTCGTTATTCCAGATTATTTTTGTCACAGCCAACGTGACCATCCTCCAGTCGGTGCAAACGCAAACAGTTGATTTCTTGCTTGCTGGTCTTTTATTGCTCGGCGCCGTGGTTGGGGCCCAATTCGGCACTCGAGTGGGCGCCTTGTTGCGCGGCGAACAATTACGCGGCTTGCTCGCTTTGATGGTGTTGGCTGTTTGTTTAAAGCTGGCCTTTGATTTGGTGATTACGCCCTCTGATCTCTATTCAGTGGAGATTATGAAATGAGGCTGATGCGTTTTATTCTTACCGTCGCCGCCATGATGAGCTGGCAATCTGTGCAAGCTGAGAATGTGCTTGTGGCAGATGTGTCTCGCGATAATGTGGCAATCACCACTGATTTCCATGGCACCAATTTGTTGTTATTCGGCGCAGTGAACGGCGAAGAGGCTGATGATATTCTTGTGATTGTCAGCGGACCTGAGGGCGAGGTTGCCACCAGACGCAAAGAGCGGATTGGTGGTATCTGGATTAATACAGATGCCGTGATCTGGAAAAACGCGCCCTCCTATTATCAGATTTTCACCAATGCGCCCCTTGATGACATTGCGTCTGATGAGACTCGGCGCCAGCTTCAAATTGGCTATCGGCATTTGCCGTTGCGTACCAAGGCAACAAACCTGCCAGATAAAGAAGTTAATGGCCCGTGGCGTGATGCCTTAGCACGGACCTTAAGCCAGGCTGAGCTGTGGGATGTGAAAGAAAATGCGGTATCATTAATGGCAGGCGCACTGTTCCGCGTCTCAGTCCCTTTGCCAAAAAATATCCGCCCTGGTGATTATCAGGTGCGTGTTTTGCATATGAGAGAGGGGCGCCTTTTAGCAGAACAAGGCTCTACGATTTCAGTGGCTAAGAGCGGCATTGGCGCGTTGATTTATCGATTTGCGCATGATTATTCGATTTTCTATGGCTTATTTGCTGTGCTGTTTGCTGTGGCCTCTGGTTGGCTTGCTGCCGTAGCTTTCCGCCGCTAATCATGATAAGCTATCAGCTTGAGACAGCTTGAAGGAGACTCTCATGGGACAAGATACAGGTGAACGCTTTTTTCTCGTTGTTGTCGATGATACTGATGAGTTGCATCAGGCGCTGTATTTCGCCTGTGGTCGCGCCAAAAAAACGGGCGGGCGCATTGCTATGGTCTATGTGTTGCAGCCTGCAGAATTTGCGCATTGGGCCGGTGTTGGCGAATTGATGCGCGAAGAAGCACGCGAACATGCCGAAGACCGCATTCGCAAAGAAGCTGAGATTGTAGAAGAACTGACAGGCAAGCCGCCTCTCATCTTTATGAGAGAGGGCAAACCAGTCGATGAAATTATCTCACTCATCAATGAAGAGCCGAATATCCGCTTGCTCGTCCTTGGCGCAGATGTGAAATCTGATACAGCAGGGCCGCTTGTGTCATATCTGACAGGCAAAGGGGCGTCTGTCTGTCCAGTGCCTATGACGATTGTGCCAGGCAACCTAACAGATGAGCAGCTTGAAAACCTGATCTAAGAGAGGGTCTTAATCGGATGAGGCAAGATGAATAGGCTTGTCGTACCTTGTAATTTAGCTATGTTGAGGGGGCTATCATTTGTGATGGCCTCTTTTTTTGCCATATGCAACCGAATCAAGTGAGGGGCAGATGACCATTTTAAAACAAATCATATTAGGAGCGTTGCTAATCATCATGACACAGACACCATCACAGGCTGAGGCCGGCTCAGTATTGGTTCTTGAAACGTCTCAAGGACAAATTGAAATCGATATGTTGCCAGAGGTGGCACCTAACCATGTTGCCCGCATTAGCGAATTAGCTTCATCAGGTTTTTATGACGGCATCATTTTTCACCGTGTGATTTCTGGTTTCATGGCACAGACAGGTGACCCAACAGGCACAGGCATGGGCGGCTCTGGTCAAAAGCTTCAGGCTGAATTCACTGATTACCAATATCGTGAAGGCACAGTTGGCATGGCACGTTCAATGGACCCGAATAGCGGTGATTCACAATTCTTCATCTGTTTTGATGGCTGTGGTCACCTCACAGGTCAATATACGGTATGGGGCCAAGTCTCAAAAGGGATGGATGTGGTCTATAAGCTGAATGTCGGCGAACCACCAGCCAACCCAGATCGCATCGTATCAGCAACCATGCGCTAAGGCCGGTCTGACTGCCAAATTGAGGGGCGGGCAAATTGCAAAATAAGCCCGCTCCAAATCAACCCAAAAGCGGCAAGATCTGTGAGGGTAAAGGCCTCTCCCAAGGCCAGAACACCAACCGCAAGCTGCAAGCTGGGATTGATGTAAAATAATAACCCTGTCAGTGATAATGGCAGGGTTTTATTGCCTCTGAGGAAGAGAGCAAGCGGCACGATGGTCACTAAACCACATAACACAGACATGATGAGGCCAAAGGCACCACCGCCAAGAAAGAGGGGGATATCTTGGCTTATCTGCCAGATGAAAAAACCGCTCACCACAGGCAATAACACGATCACTTCTAGAAATAGGCCTTGCAGCGCATCTGCTTGGATTTGTTTGCGCAACAGGGCATAAGCCGCAAAGGTCAGGGCCAAGGCAAGCGAGATATCTGGCAGTGCGCCAAGAGAGATACCTTTGATTATGACTGCCACGGCTGAGAGCGTGAGCGCGATCCACCCCCGTCTATCAAGGCGTTCTTTTAAAAACACCACCCCTGTGGCAACAGCGATAAGCGGATAGATGAAATAGCCAAATGACGCTTCGACCACGCGATTTTCTTCAATCGCATACACAAATAACAACCAATTGACCCCAATCATCACAGCGCCAAGCATAATGATACCAGCCATGCGCCACGATAATAAGGGGATGATGATGGTGCGTAGCTTGCCTGCTAGTAGGAAATAGACCCCAAGCAAGACCAGTGAGAAAAAAGACCGCTGGATGACGATTTCAAAAGCTGAAAACGCCTCAAGCAACACATAAAATAATGGCAGGATACCCCATAAGGCAGGGCCCGCAAAAGCGGCAAAAATGCCAAAGGCACGTGACTGGCTCATGGAGTGCCTATCAAGATGATGCGAATATCATTCACATTGGTTTGTGTTGGGCCAGTGATAAGCTGATCAGACAAGGCAGCAAAAAAACCATGCGAATCATTATTATCTAGCATGGATTTTATATCCAGAGATGCGGCCTCAGCGCGTGACATGGTATCAGGCGCGATAAGTGAAGCCGCCACATTATCAGCCCCATCAATCCCATCACTATCCCCAGATAGCGCGATGAGACGCGGATTATTGTGTAAGGCCAGCGCATGCGCAAATTCCGCATTACGCCCCCCGCGCCCTGTCCCTGTGACTTTGACCGATGTCTCACCCCCAGAAATCAGCGCTGTGCCGTCTGGGTAGTTTTCTGCCTCTGCCGCCATCCAATTCGCCAAATCGCGGGCATTATCTTGGAAATGGTCGCCTAGCATCACAGGATGATAGCCCGCTGCCTCAACGAGGCGAGCCGCAGCTGAGAGCGCGATCGTTGCTGAACCTATCAGGTGATAATCACTCAGTGCGAGCGTGTCATCACCTATAAAGGGGCTTTCACTTGCCGGGTTAGCAAGCCAGTTCCTGACATTATCGCTTGTCTCTATATCATATTTCTCAAGGATTGCGGCGGCCTCTTGGCGCGAGGACGGATCTGCCACGGCAGGGCCAGAGGCAATGGCTGTCGCCTCATCCCCTGGCACATCTGAGAGAGCGAAACATAATAAAGGTGCAGGGAAACTGGCTGCAGCTAGGCGCCCGCCTTTGAACAAAGAGAGATGTTTACGCACAATATTCATCTCTTGAATCGGCGCACCACTTGCGAGCAGAGCCTGATTCACCTCTTGCTTCTCTGCAAGAGATATCGGCGCTGGCGGGACACAGGCGAGCGCGGATCCGCCGCCAGAAAGGAGCAAAATAGCCGCATCATCTGGCCCTAAGGCAGCGGCGGCGGCTAATAAGGCCTCACCGGCTTGTTGGCTGGCGTCATCTGGCACAGGATGCGCACTATGATACAGCGTGAACGGTTCAGGCAAGGTGGCTTGTACATGATGCGGCAAGACGACAATGCCTTTTGCCACAGGCGCCCCCGTGGCAAGATAGGCCTCTGCCATCGCGCCAGCCGCCTTGCCCAAAGCGAACAAAGTAACCGGCTTTGTGCCGAAGCGTGATGTCACCTCGGCCGCCACATCTGTCATAAAGTGATGCGGCTTTACCGCTTCCACCGCAGCAAGAAAGGCGTCCTTTAACAACGTTTTTTGTAGATCATATGCCATGATGGTCCTGTCTTTTCCGAGGTGGCATCGTGCCGCTGACTGAGGTTGTTTCTTGTGGTGAATGAGGCTGATTTTATGTTACACCAGCTGAGAAAACAGACCATAGCCCTATGATGGGCATAGGATAAATGAGTTTGATGGATTCGAACAACCCTTTTTCAGTGGCATTACGCCTGATCCTGTCTGCTGATGCCAGCTTGACGGAGATAGTAAGCCTATCGCTACAGGTGAGCGCTGCCTCTGTGGTTATTTCCTTATTCATAGGGTTGCCCTTTGGCGCTTTGCTTGCCACCAAACAATTTTGGGGACGCGGCGCGCTAATTATCCTATTTAATGCCTTGCTTGGCTTGCCGCCTGTGGTTGTGGGATTGAGTATTTACCTGCTCTTGTCTCGGACAGGACCATTTGGATTTCTAGATATTCTTTACACGCCTTTGGCGATGATGATAGCGCAGGTGGTATTGATTCTACCCATTGCAATTGCGCTATCACGCCAGCTCTTAGAATCACTTCATCAGGAATATGCCTTCTTCTTATCTTCGCTTGGCCTCTCTTCATGGCGACGCATGCTCGTGCTTTTACAAGATGCGAAAGCAGGACTTGTGACAATCGCGCTCGCTTGTGCCGGACGCGCCCTATCAGAAGTTGGGGCGATTATCATTGTCGGGGGCAACATCAATCATGTGACACGGATGATGACCACCGCCATTGCGCTTGAGACCTCACGCGGGGAATTAGCGCTGGCCATGGCGCTAGGTATTATTCTGCTGGCAATATCGCTTATAATTAATGTGGCGAGCCAGTTGGTGAAATCTTATTTTGAGAGGGATAATCTGCATGTCTAACCCTCTTCTACAAGCTCATGGCATATCTATTATAAAGGGTGGCACACCGATCTTGGCGCCTATCAATGTGGTGATTGAAGCCGGGTCTGCGCATGTGATTATGGGCCATAATGGGGCTGGCAAGACCATGCTTCTCTATGCGTTGCATGGGTTGGTTGATATTGCATCTGGTCACAGAGAGATGACCGCCAATCTTGGACAGAAATTTGTCTTTCAAAAGCCCGTTTTATTGCGGCGGTCAGCTGCGGCCCATTTTGCCTTCGCCAGCGGCATCACGGCCCGCGCGGATATGATGGCGTGGTTTCACAAAGCTGATCTAGCTGATAAATGTGATGTACCAGCGCGGCAATTATCAGCAGGTGAGCAGCAAAAATTGGCGCTGATTAGCGCGCTTGCCACACAGCCTGATATCCTGTTTTTAGATGAGCCAACCGCGAATTTGGACCGTGATAGCACCAAAGCCATTGAGGCAATGATCACCTCTGCCAAAGAAGAGGGCACAGCGCTTGTGATGGTCAGCCATTCTGTGAGCCAAGCCAAGCGATTGGCAGACCGCATCTGGTTTTTAGAAGATGGGGCGCTCTGTGATAATGAAGAAGCTGCCGCGTTCTTTGGCGGCACGCATTCCTCACAAGCTGATCGGTTTTTAGCTGAATCCTAGCGGCCTTAAGCGCGCAAACTTTTCAGATCAAGTGACGCATCAGCGATTTGGTCAGCACGCACAGGCTTATCTTGTTCCAAGCAGAATTTCCCAATCATATAGGCTTGCGGGTCATTCACTGATTCCACTGCCACAAGCTTGTCATGGGCGAAGGTCCACACGGAAATGCCGCCTTCGCGTTTGCCAGCGCGTGAGACATGAACCACCTCATCGCTAGGGGCAGGCACAAGGCCGGCCGATTGCAATTTACGATCATATTGATCAGACCAGAACCAGGGGGCTTCCTCAGCAGGGGCCTTGCCACCTGTGAAATGGCTCGCCACCATATGGCCGCTAAATTGCGCATTATGAACCGATTCCACGCGGATAGGCCAGCGCCCCTCTGCCATCACATTATCACCAATCGCATGAATATGGGGGTCTGATGTTTGATAGGAGTGAGAGGTGAGAATACCGTTACCAACGGCAAGC
>CALEYP010000117.1 GCA_937924895.1 uncultured Alphaproteobacteria bacterium | reverse complement strand
TTTAATAAAAACCACATAAAAGAAAAAATTTTATGAAGTAATAAAATACGTAACCTACATTTGAAAAAATTAAATTTTCAAAAAAAATTAAAAAAAAAAAAAAAAACAATGATGTAAAAATATGGTATTATTTTACCTTATATAAATTGAGGGCTTTTTTATCCAAAACACCGAAATGAGAGAGCCTAAACTCATAAATGGAGAGTATTGAAACTTGTGGGGAATGTCATTTTTCTGATAGCCATTTCCCCATTTGTCTCATAGGATACGAACCCTTAAATCAGTGGCACAATAGCAAAGGCACATCGATGTTTATCCTCGTTGATAATTATGACAGCTTCACATGGAATTTATGGCATTTTCTGTCAGATCTTGGGGCAGAGGTGAAAACAATTCGTAATGATGATTATACGGCTGATGAATTTATCGACATGGCGCCGCAGGGATTTATTATTTCTCCTGGCCCAGGATCGCCAGAAGATTCCGGTGTTATCCTAGAGCTTATCAAGAAAGCGAGCGGCACTATCCCGGTATTTGGTGTATGTTTGGGGATGCAGGCTATTTGCATGGCGCATGGCGGCACTTTGATGCGTGTTGACCCGCCTGTTCACGGCAAATTATCTCTTATCTCACATGAGGGCACCGGTGTATTTGAAGGGGTTGAACAAAATATTCCTGTTACGCGCTACCATTCTTTATGTGCAGTACCAGACCAATTACCAGATTGCTTAGAGGTCACTGCCCGCACATCTGATGGATTAATTATGGGGCTCTCTCATAAATCAGAAGATGTCCATGGCGTGCAGTTTCATCCTGAGAGCATCGCATCAGTCGGAGGCTATCGTATGCTAGCTAATTTTTTGGCTAGATGCGGTCATAATATTCCTGAGGCATCAGCGATTGCCGCTTTTGAAAGCCAAATTATACGCCTCGACCAAAAATTTCCTGAGCAAATCACATAGCCATGTAAGAGTGTCATATGTCTCATAATCTTGCCCCCTTAATCAATAAAATCACCACGCACCAAGCCTATGATAGTGCTGAAATGCGTGACGCGTTCACCAGTATCATGTCAGGTGAGGTCTCAGCCGCTCAAATTGCTGCATTTTTGGTAGGCTTGAAAATGCGCGGTGAAACACCGTCTGATATTGCGGCTGGCGCACAGACATTGCGTTCAATGGCAACAACGATCACAGCGCCTGAGGGAGCTATCGATATTGTCGGAACTGGCGGTGATGGCGTTGGCACATATAATATATCAACGGCGACAGCCTTTGTTCTAGCAGGAGCAGGTGTGACGGTCGCGAAACATGGTAATCGCGCGGTGTCTTCTAAATCAGGCGCAGCAGACATTCTGACATCCCTTGGTGTGAATTTAGATTGCGACTTTACGTTATTGGAGGAAGCCTTAGAGGAAGCGGGCGTTTGCTTCTTAATGGCGCCTCGTCATCATGCGGCTATGCGCCATGTTGGTCCCATTCGCGCAGAATTAGGGACACGAACGATTTTTAACCTGCTTGGCCCCCTCTCCAACCCCGCTTTGGTTTCACGCCTAATGGTGGGTGTCTATGACAAGATGTGGCTTCGCCCCTTTGCTGAGGCCTTACATCAGCTTGGTACAACCCATGCGATGATTGTTCATGGGTCTGATGGTTTGGATGAAGCAACAATCACAGGGCCAACCTTTGCGGTGATGTTAAAAGATGGCGACATAACAGAGCATGAGTTCCATCCGTCTGATTGTGGTATTTCACTTGCTACGGTCGCTGATATTCAAGGTGGTTCACCTGATGAGAATGCCGCCGCTTTGCGTGCCTTGCTCAGCAATGATGATAAGGCAAGTCGTGCTTATCGTGATATCACACTCTTCAATGCTGCTTTGGCTATGATTGGTACAGGCCATGAGGCAGATCTAGCAACAGCCTACGGACGGGCGCAGGACTCCCTATCATCTGGTGCAGCACAAAGGGCGCTGACCTCACTTATTTCAGTTACAAATCGTGGGTGAGGATGCGTAGATGGTTGCTGTTTTAGATGAAATTAACGCCACTAAACAACAAGAAGTGGCAGCATTAAAGGCCAAATATTCACATGCAGACTTATCAGAGCTAGCTGCGGCCGCTGATGCCCCTCGTGGTTTCGCAACTGCACTGCGCAAGGCGTCAGAGACGGGCTATGGATTAATTGCAGAGCTCAAGAAAGCCAGCCCGTCTAAAGGGTTGATACGCCCTGATTTCGTGCCAATAGATATCGCAAAAGCTTATGAGGCTGGCGGGGCGACATGCTTATCTATTCTAACCGATGAGACATATTTCCAAGGTCATGAAGCTTATCTGCGGAGCGCGAGATCTGCGGTATTCCTTCTCGTCCTGCGTAAAGATTTTATGATTCACCCGTTCCAGATTTCACAGTCGAGGGCCATGGGTGCCGATTGTATTTTATTGATTATGGCATCCCTCTCTGATGGCCAAGCGCTCGAATTAGAAAACTGCGCTCATGAGCTTGGCATGGATGTGCTGATTGAAGTTCATGATGAAGCTGAGCTAGCCAGAGCCTTACAGCTGTCATCACCCCTTCTTGGGATTAATAACCGCAATCTGAAAACTATGGAAATATCCTTAGATGTTGGGGCCGCTATGTTGCCTCAATTACCGGCAGACAGGGTAGCAATTGCGGAATCTGGTCTATTTACCCCATCTGATTTAGCCTATATGTCAGAAAAAGGCGCCAATTGCTTCCTCATTGGCGAGAGTTTGATGCGTCAAAATGATGTAGAGGCTGCAACAAAAGCCATTTTGGCAAGATAAGGACCCAATATGACCTCCTCCTTCACACATTTTGACAAGGATGGCCGTAGCCATATGGTTGATGTCGGAGATAAGGCTGTGACGAAACGAGTCGCGGTTGCCAAGGGCCAAATTATTATGGCGAAAGCAACTTTGGACAAAATCAAAGCTGCCGATTTTGCCAAAGGTGATGTCTTATCCGTTGCTGAATTGGCGGGCATTATGGGCGCTAAACAAACCGCCTCGCTCATTCCGTTATGTCACCCTATTGGCCTTGATAAAGTATCTTTGGTTCTGTCAATCAATGACGAAGATAGTGCCATTGATATCAGCGCGGAATGTCATGTGTCAGGAAAAACAGGGGTCGAGATGGAGGCTTTAACAGCGGTATCAGTTTCAGCCTTGACCATTTATGATATGTGCAAAGCGGTCGATAAGGAAATGCGCATTACAAATATTCGCCTAACTCACAAATCTGGCGGTAAATCAGGTACTTACGAGGCGTCATAGATGTCACATTTAACACCGGTTGATGAGGCACTCGCGACTATTTTAGCGGCCGTCTCCCCTCTGCCATTGCAAAAATCATCGCTTCACGCAGCCGCTGGTAAAACACTCCATGAAGATGTGATTGCAGGCACATCTCATCCGCTAGCTGATATGTCATCTATGGATGGCTTTGCCTTGCGTTCCGAAGATACAGGCACCGAAACGCCGCTGACAGTTATTGGCGAGTCTGCAGCAGGCGCACCCTTTGCTGGTACCCTTGATTCCGGTCAGGCTGTGCGCATCTATACAGGTGCCTATCTTCCCAACGGGGCAGATACAATTCTCCTGATAGAAGAAACAGAAGAGATAGATGGCACGATCTGTGCGCCAACATCACTACCAGAGGGGCGCTTCATTCGTCGTCGTGGCCAAGATTTTGCAAGAGATGATTGCCTTATTCCCGCTGGCTCAGTCCTGACATCGCGGATGATGGCTTTGGCCGCTTTGGGTCTGCAGTCACAAGTCACCATCCGTCGGTCGCCCCGCATTGCCATTATATCCTCAGGGAATGAACTTGTCCCAGCTGGTGGCCTGCCACGCTTTGGCCAATTAATCAATTCTAATGCTGTTTTTTTGACGCAAACGCTCACCTCTTGGGGGGCAGAGGTCACGGATTTGGGTATCCTAGCTGATGAAGAAGGCGCCCTTGCTCACATGCTCAGTGATGCCTCAGACTTTGATCTTATTGTCACGACTGGCGGCGCGTCTGTGGGAAAATATGACTTTATGGCCTCAGACATTGCCCAAAACAGCGCATTAGGGTTTTGGAAAATCGCAATGCGCCCCGGCAAACCGCTCATTTTTGGTCACTATCATGGCACGCCATTACTTGGTTTGCCTGGTAATCCTGTCTCTGTTGCGATTTGTTCTCTTGTCTTTCTGGCGCCTTTACTTGCCAAATTGACAGATAACCCAAATCTAGTGCCAGCGCCTATCACAGCCGTCACGCAAACTGACCTACCTGAAAATGACAAACGCCAAGATTATTTGCGCGCTATTATGACAAAAAATGAGGCTGGCCAAGCTGTTGTAACAGCTTTTTCAAAGCAAGATAGCGCCATGTGGATGAAAATGGCACAAGCCAATGCTGTCATTATTCGGTCACCATTTGCCCCTGCCATCTCTGCTGGCTCAGAGGTTATGATTGTGCCTCTCCCTGCAGAATTTTAAACTGTCCTCTTGACTATTTTCTTGATTTGTTCTTTTCTATGATCAGAACATAATCAGAACGATAGCGATGTGAGGGTATTATGTTAACGGCAAAGCAACGTGATTTATTACATTTCATCAAGTCCTACCAAGAGGCACATGACCATGCACCATCATTTGATGAAATGAAGGATGCGGTAGGTTTGAAATCTAAATCTGGTATTCACCGGCTTGTGAATGCACTCGAAGAAAGAGGGCATATCCGCCGCCTTGCCAACCGCGCACGGGCTATTGAAATTATCGCAACACCTGCAGGGGGTGACCAAACATCGGCGCATGACAGCAATGTCATTCATGCACAATTTGGCTCAGACGGTACCAGAAGCCTTCCTTTGCTTGGTAAGATTGCAGCAGGCACGCCCATTGAAGCCCTATCAGATCATAGTAATATGCTTGATATCCCGGCAACAATGGTGGGGTCTGGTGAACATTTTGCCCTCGAAATTGTCGGTGATTCCATGATTGAGGCTGGCATTCATGATGGTGACACGGTTGTGATTAAAAAGACCGATATTGCCAATCATGGTGACATTGTTGTTGCTCTTATTGATGAACATGAAGCCACATTGAAAACATTGCGCAAAGAATCTGGCCGTATTGGACTTGAGCCTGCCAATCGGCACTACCAGACACGCTATTTCAGCAATGATGCTGTGCGAATTCAGGGTAAACTAGCAGGTCTTATTCGCCGTTACGGGAACTAGGCGCGGCAACAATCCACGCTTTTTTCAATGTTGGTTCAACCCGTTCAGTGATAGTGACGTTATGTTTCGTGATGCTGATTGTGCGCGGGTCTCTGGCGGGTGATAGCTGGTGATTCATCACAATAGGACAGTCAGCTTTTGCCTGTTCTGGTCGCAGAAAAAGATGCCCCTTCCCTCTCACTTGCTTTGATACTCTTGTGCAATCGAAATCATGCCCCTTTTGCATGATGATGAAATTGTGGGCCTCAAAGGGCACAATACAATATGGCCGACATTGATAGGTGATGGTGCTGTGTGCCTTGCCAAGGAGACGGTCAAGAGAGCTCTGCCAAAAGGGTGATAAGCTGGTTGTCTGCCATCTTATCCCATCCTTTTGCAGAACAAAGCGGGCATTATGAGCCTGAAACCATATCACAGCCTGCGGCCGTGGTGTCATGACCCACATGCCTATCACGGCTGCAAGGGCTACTAATCCTATATATCGCTGCCAACCTGCCTGATAGACAGCGAGGCAGGCGATGAACAAAAATGGTAATAACAGCCCGTGAGGTGGTTTTAGATAGGCCAACACCTCAAAGGAGGCGGTTGTCGATGCAATATAGATGAGAGCCTGTAGGGCGCTATCCATCATCGGTGAGATCAGAAATGTCGCTGAGACTGGTGCGAGCATAAGGTACAGCAGAAATAGTGGCATGATCACAAATCCCGTTAGGGGAATAGCTAGCAAATTCGCAAACAAACCAAGCGGTGCCACAAACCCAAAATGATACAGTGCAATAGGCGCAGTGCTGATAAATGCGGCACAAGAGCTGACGCTCAAATAACAAAGGCTCTTCATCAGGAATGAAGCACGTTTTAAGAGGGCTGCACCGCGTAAAACCGACAAACAAGCGACAATGCCATAGGTGGCGGCAAATGATAATTGTGCAGCTGGAAAATATAATGTGGAGGGAGATAGTAGTAAAAATAAAAGCGCAATAAGATGTAAATTGCGCATCGTGATAAGATGGCGATCTAATAAAATGGCTAGCATAATGATAACGGCCAGGCCAAATGCCCGTATAGCACTAAGCGGCGCTCCTGAGAGGCCGAGATAAAATAATCCAGATGCTAAGGCGAGACCAGCCGCAACCTTATGAGGCGCTATCCTGCCCCAATGGGCTTCCCCTGTTGCAAAAACCAGTCTGATAAAAAGATACACGCCAAAACAAAATAAGCTCATATGGAGCCCAGATATTGCCAAGAGATGAGACAGTCCTGAATGCCGAAACGCAGTATTGACAATGCTATCTTGGAAATCACGTATGCCAGTAAACATAGCTTTAGCTATCAGCGCGGATTGCGATGAAAGGTCTGCCGCAAGCTGAGATGCCAGAGATTCCCGCATTTTTTCTATCCCCCTCTTTGCCGAGAGAGAATGCTTAAAAACTGGGATGCGATAGCCATAAGCAGTAGCAATCACCCCTTCTCGCCATGCTTTGCGCCGATAATCCGGCCAACCTGAAAAGAGAGGTGGCGCTAAGGGAAAGATGGTGACCTCGGCTGCTATGCTGTCTCCTGCTTTGATCACAACATCGCGCGGATAATCGCTTATCACACGCACGCGCCCCTCATGTATTTGGCCATCTATCACAGGGTTTTGAACAAAAAAGCGCCAGCGATGCCCTGCTTGCCGCTCTGCTCTATCTATGACACCAGACAAAATAACCTTTGCTATTTCTGAGATGAGAGGTTTGGCAATACGAGCTTGCTCACAGGCTGTGACGGCACCGCCTATGGCGCACCAAACCAGAAGTATTTTAGGTAACACAGGAGATGAAACAATATGCGAGATAATATCGATTAGCCTTAAGCCAATGGCACAGCCCACAATAATAAAAACAAAGGTGGAGGTAGCACTATAATCAGCCCATAGAATGCCACTCATCAGCGCCACAACATACCAGCCATAGTGGTCAGCTGGCATTTGCGGCGGCTTGGCCTCTGCACTTATGGCCATAATTCATTCCTATATTTGGACTTTCAGGTGGAAGCGCACCTCATTTTGCGCTAGACCCAACAATGACAGCATTAATCTTTTTTGAAAAATGAACCCTTCATTTTAGTGAAATATAAAGGCGCTTATTCCATGGCCATTGTGACACGCTTCGCCCCTTCTCCTACTGGCTATCTTCACCTTGGTGGCGCGCGTACAGCGCTATTCAATTATGTGTTTGCCAAATCGCAAGGCGGGCAGTATTTGCTGCGGATTGAAGATACGGATAAGGCGCGTTCAACAAGTGACGCCATTCATGCCATTCATGACGGTTTATCTTGGTTAGGGCTAGAGGGCGACGCCCCAGCTGTCATGCAATCAGAACAAGAAGCGCGTCATAGAGAGGTGGCAGCCGCCTTATTGGAAAGCGGTCATGCCTATCGGTGTTACCTCTCAGATGCCCAATTAGAAACCCTTCGTCAAAAAGCCAAACATGACGGTGTAGCGCTGCGCTCTCCATGGCGGGATCCGGCCTATGATGATGCATCCGGTGACAAAAATAGCGATTTTGTTATTCGCTTGCGTATGCCTGATGAGGGTATGCTAACCATTTCTGATTTGGTTCAAGGCGATGTTTCGGTCGCTGCCACACAATTGGATGACATGGTGATATGTCGCTCTGATGGCAGCCCAACCTATATGCTGGCTGTTGTGGTGGATGACCATGATATGGGAATTACGCATGTAATCCGCGGTGATGACCATTTGAATAATGCCTTTCGTCAGATGGTCATTTATCAAGCAATGGGATGGGATATTCCTGCTTTTGCTCATATTCCGCTAATTCATGGTCAAGATGGCGCTAAATTGTCCAAGCGTCACGGTGCTGTTGGCATCGAGAGCTATCGCGAAGACGGATATTTGCCTGAAGCCATGACTAATTATTTGATGCGTCTCGGCTGGTCGCATGGTGATGAAGAATTATTTACCATGGCACAGGCGATTGAGTGGTTTGACATTGCTAAGGTTGGGAAAGCCCCGTCACGCTTTGATGTTGATAAGCTACGGTCAGTCAATCACCATCATTTGCGTGAATCGGCACCAGAGACATTAGCGGCGTTCATTCTCGAAAAGGCTGACACACCAATCTCAGATGAGGCAAGCTCACGCCTGCTAGCCTTAATGCCTCTTTTAACTGAGCGTGCCATGACACTCGTCGAGCTATGTCAGGGACAGGATTATCTTATTTATGATGGTGTGCCAATCATGACAGAGGATGCGGCTGCCCTACTCACTGATGAAGCCAAGGGCATTTTGGTTGAATTTGCAGAGAGCTTACCAGAGACGCTCAACACATTAGATCAGTTAAAAGACCATCTTAATGCATTCCTTGAAGCTCGCGGCCTTAAGATGAAGCATATTGGCCTGCCACTTCGCGCGGCGTTAACTGGCACAAAGCAATCTCCTTCTATCACTGATATAATTGTCGCTTTGGGTGCAAAAGAAGTCAAAAGAAGGATAGAGACTATTTGCAAATAAAACCCGTTTGGGCTATGATGCGCGCGTTATAATAACCGAAGCAGTCGTATTTATTGGGGAGTACGCATCAAGCTACCTTGGGGGAAAAACCATGACGTCTAACACAAAAATCATGACGCTGACTGATAAAGAAGCAGGTACTGAAGTTGAGTTGCCTGTGCTATCTGGCTCCGTTGGCCCCGATGTCATCGACATTCGCAAATTATACGGCCAAACAGGCATGTTTACCTATGATCCAGGCTATGGTGCCACAGGATCATGTGAATCTGGCCTAACATATATTGATGGTGAAAAAGGCGTCCTTTTGCATCGTGGCTATCCTATTGAACAGTTAGCTGAGAAGGCTGATTTTCTTGAAGTGGCCTATTTGCTGCTAAATGGCGAACTACCTAATCAGGAAGAAAAGACAGAATTTGATGATGCTATCACCCATCATACAATGGTGCATGAGCAGCTCTCAAATTTCTATCGCGGTTTCCGTCGTGATGCGCACCCAATGGCTATCCTGTGTGGCGTGACAGGCGCGTTATCAGCGTTCTATCATGACTCAACCGATATATCGGACCCTGCACAGCGTCAGATTGCGTCACGTCGTTTGATTGCAAAGATGCCAACTTTGGCAGCAATGGCGTTCAAATATTCGATGGGTCAGCCATTTAACTATCCACGTAACAACCTCAATTATGCTGAGAATTTCTTGCAGATGTGCTTTGCCGTACCTGCAGAAGATTATGTGGTAGACCCTGTATTGGCAAAGGCGATGGATAAGATCCTTATCCTTCATGCCGACCATGAACAAAATGCATCAACATCAACCGTTCGTCTTGCAGGCTCATCTGGCGCAAACCCATTTGCTTGTATTGCTGCTGGCATTGCATCTCTGTGGGGCCCGGCTCATGGTGGCGCAAACGAAGCCGTATTGAATATGCTGAACGAGATTGGTGATAAGAGCCGCCTTGCTGAATATGTAGAGCGTGCTCGTTCAAAAGATGACCCATTCCGTCTCTTTGGTTTTGGTCACCGCGTCTATAAGAATTTTGACCCACGCGCTAAAGTGATGCGTGAGACATGTCATGAAGTCTTGAACAAGCTAGGTATTAATGACCCGCTCCTTGAACTAGCAATGGAATTAGAAGAGCTTGCCCTACGCGATCCGTATTTCATAAACAAAAAGCTCTATCCAAATGTAGATTTCTATTCAGGCATTATTTTGAAAGCACTTGGTTTCCCAACATCAATGTTCACAGTGTTATTTGCTGTCGCACGTACAGTGGGGTGGATTTCACAGTGGAACGAGATGATTGAGGACCCTACACAGCGTATCGGTCGTCCACGCCAGCTTTATACAGGCCCGGCGGCACGTGATTTCAAATCAATGTCAAATCGCTAAATCTTTTAAAAAGATGAAAAAAGGCAGCTTATGAGCTGCCTTTTTTATTTGGATAGGGCTTGTGCTATCGCGTCCTCAAATGACGCATGTCCCCCTGTCAGCATTTTTTGCAAGCGTTCCGCCTCTTCGTGATGATGCGCATGTATAGACGGATACGCCTCCCACATCCCAGCCAGTTGCTGAGCTATCACATCTGCTTTTGCATCTTGATTTAAGAAGAAGGGATAGAGGGCTTTATCAAGAAGAATATTTGGCAAAATAGGATCAGCGAGCTTAAAGCGCTGTTTCATGATCATGGTTGTCAGCCAATTGAGGCGATAGGCTGTCACGCCAGGCAGGCCAGCCAACGCTGTCTCTAACGTCACGGTACCAGAAGCTGCCATCATTAAATGAGATGCCCCCACGGCTTTTTGAAAGGAATCCGGTCCTGTTACAATCGAGAGGGGAATGGTTTGGTTTGCTATCATTTTTGAAAGATGTGGTGCCATGGCATTCGTTGTTGCAATGGTCACTTCGCAAGCAAATTGCGATGATAGACGCTGAACCGCAGCAAGGAATGGAGGAAGACACGCGTCTATTTCGCCTTTTCGAGACCCTGGTAGCACTAGCAATTGGCAGATTTCATCTTTATGACGCACGGGGCGATTGGCGTGATAAGCTGCGGGATGCCCAATAAAATGAGCCTTTAAATTTGTATCATCCCATAATTGTGCTTCTTGCGGAAACAGGCATAGCATCTCATCAAAGGCTTCAGCGAATGCGGTTTTACGCCCTGCGCCATAAGCCCAAATAGTCGGGGCGACCATATGGATAATTGGGGCAGACCAGCCCTGTTCCTTCATCCTAGCACGCAGTTTCTGCGCTAATTTTAGCGAAAACCCCTTACTATCAACGGTATAAATTACGTCAGGTCGGGTATCACAAATTGTTGTAACAAGATGATTTAACAACTTTTTTAAACGCTGATAGGCAAGAATCGCGTCCCAGACACCAATGATGTGAAGGTGTTCATAGTCAGCGATGGAAACCAAGCCCTCAGCGGCCATCGCTGGACCACCCATCCCTGTCCATCGCGTGATCGTTTTTGATTGCGCGCGCATCAGAGAGGCAGCAAGTTTATCACCTGAAACCTCCCCTGCTAAGATAAATGCGTGTTCCATCTTACCTGTGTCGCCTTACGGTGATTGTCGATAGCTCATCAAGACAATATTAGCCGCGCGGCACGCTGCCTCTATGTCTTCAAGCGGGTCCGCCAAGAGGCAATATAGCTCTTCTAACGCGACATGAGTGATACCAGCCCTCTGCAGCGCTGAAAGAGTCTCACGGCCAAATACGGGCGGGTCTAACAGCTTATTTTGGCTCTTCTTGCTACCTTTGAGGAATAACCGGCAGGGCATATCAGAGGAAAGACATGACGCTGAGCGGGCAATCATCGCATCTGTTCCCTCTGCTGCTTCGATAGCAATCACATGCGCGCCTTGCACTATCAAAGACTGCCCCACATCATAAGGGCTGAGGGCATTATGACAGGCATGTGCCACCTGCAAGGTATCTTGCGCTTCTTGCGAGACGTCTCCCTGGTAATCAGATGGGATAATATGCCCTGGCATGACCTGAGCGGTTGGTATAACCTGCAAGCCAGCTTGATTTAATACAGCCATCAACGCCATGAGAGCCGCATTATCGCCCTGTGGCAGTGCCTGTGCGAGAATTGCTTGCGCTGTGGCATCAATAGGGCCTGCTGCTAGTGCCGCCCGCTCGACCTTACCAACGAGGATAAGATGGGCAATATCTTTTGACTTCAGATGCGCGATGATGCTTTCAATTTCGGTGAGATAGTAGCTGGCAGAGATTGCGAGCCCCTCATCATAAAGCCCTGTGAGACCAATAACATGGACATCATGTGAGGCTTGCGCCAAAGATATGACCTTTTGTGGGAGATCCCCTGCCCCAGCTATAACAGCTAGCTTCATGATTTATCCTGTTTTGCTAAACAAAGCGGACGACCTGCTACACCCTCAATAAAATCGATGATATGAACGACCTCGTCACTTGATGCCATGGTATTCTTTGCCTCTTGAAGCCTATCTTCAAACAGGCCATCTCCCATGAAGATCAAGTCATAAGCCTGTTTGATGGCTTGTCTTGTTTCACGGCCCAGACCACGGCGCTTCATACCAACCAAATTGACACCGTTAAGCGCGCCTCTCTCACCATAGACAGCACCAAAAGGGATGACATCACCCACCACAGCTGTGACACCACCAATAACCGCATCATGGCCAATACGGACAAATTGATGAGCCGCTGAAAAGGCGCCAAAATACACATTATCGCCGACTTCGACATGGCCGCCTAGCGCTGCATTCTGGGCCAAGATCATATTATCGCCAATGATACAATCATGACCCACATGGCTAGATGCCATGAAAAGCCCGTTATTCCCGATAACTGTCTTCATTCCCCCAATTTTTGTGCCAGGATGCATTTGGCAATGTTCACGAATGATATTGCCCTCTCCAATCAGCAATTGAGATGGCTCTCCTTCATATTTGAAGTGCTGAGGCGCATGCCCTAAACTGGCAAATGGGAAAATCTCGCAGCCTTTGCCAATCGAGGTATGGCCATCAATCACGACATGTGACTTTATCCTAACATTATCGCCAATCTCCACGTGGGGGCCAATAACACAATAGGGGCCAATTTCCACATTTGTGCCTAGTTGAGCCTTGGGGTCAATAACTGCTGTTTGATGTATCTGAGACATATGACGTCTTACATCCTTACCGTGATGCGTTTGGATCAACAATCATCGCAGAGAACTGGGCCTCTGTGACTTTCTTACCTTCAATATGAGCTTCCCCTTCAAATTTCCACAAAGGACCACGAGATGACAGCTTTTTCACTTTAAGCTCTAATAAGACACCAGGTGTCACTGGCTTGCGAAACTTCACAGAGTCAATTGTGGTAAAAAAGACAAGCTTGCCTTCTGTATCTACTTCATCAGAGGCTGAGACAAGGCAGCCCGCTGTTTGGGCCATGGCTTCTACAATTAAAACACCTGGCATCACCGGGTGCCCTGGGAAATGCCCCACGAAATAAGGCTCATTGCTGCTGACGGCGCGAATGCCTGTTGCACTCTCACCAGCTACAATATCTACAACCTTATCAATCAAAAGGAATGGTGGGCGGTGGGGAATGGCGTCTAGGATGGCACCATAATCCATTTCTGTAATATTGTCTGACATACTAGTTCCTCACTTTTGATGGCCTAATTTTCGAAGCGCGACTTGTTCACGCCAATGTTGTTTTGCGGGTTGTGCTGGAAAACCAGCATAAGTCCCTTTTTCAGCTAATGTTTTGGTGACCTTTGACCCTGACAAGATAACGGACCCCGAGGCGATAGAGACATGATCCTTCACGCCCACTTGTGCGCCGATAATACATCTCTCACCAATCTCTGCGCTTCCTGCAATCCCCGTTTGTGCAAGTATAAGCGTATGGCTTCCAATCACAACATTATGCGCAATATGAATATGGTTATCGAGCATCGCATGTGACCCAATTTTTGTGTCACCCAATACGCCGCGGTCAATGGCGCAATGGCTCCCAATATTTGCCCCATCATCAATCATCACAAGGCCAAGGTGAGGCAAACGCACAGCGCCGTTATCTGTCATCTCAAAGCCAAACCCCTCTTTGCCAATCACCGTCTGAGATGCAATTTTAACAGCTTTCCCAATTCTGGTTGATTGTAACATAACTTGGTCGCCAATCTGGGTGCCCTCACCTATATGACAATGCGCATCGATTACGCAATGCGCCCCAATCACGACATCATCACCTATCACAACATTCGGGCCAATGATGGTCAGAGGACCGATAACAGCATTTTTACCAATTTGTGCAGACGATGAAATTTTTGCACTTTTTGCTAAACGAGGCGCCGGTGACGTCGCATAGAGATGCTGCAATGCTTTGGCAAAGGCCAGACGCGGGTTGTCAGCAACCAAAATTGTGCAGCCCTCTGGTGCAGCGCCACTCAATTTTTGATTTGTTATAATCACACAAGATGTAAGGTGCTGGCATTGCGCCATATAGTCGTCGCTAGCAGCTAACACAAGATGACCAGCTGATGCCTCAGCTGGATGGGCAGCCCCAGAAATGAGAAGAGTGCCATCGCCTGAAAGCAGTTTGGCACCAGCAAGCGGCACCAGTTCTTGGGCGGATATAGGTGATGTACAGGGGTAGAAATCAGGATGAATTGCCATCGTTACTTCACCTTAAAAAGGCAACTCCCCTACTTCAATTCTCGCATTCTTTGTCCGCTCATTTAACAGAGCAAGCACTTCATCACTAATGTTTAAGCCTGGCCGGAAAATCAACGCTGTTTCCTTGGTTAAAACAAAATCAAACTGCTCTCTTGTGGCGATCTCAGTAATGATATCAAAGGCTAATTGACGAAGCTGTTCTTGCGCCTGACCAAAGGCTTGGTCTAACGAGTTGCGTTTGAACTGAATCTCTTTTTGTATTGCTGAAACCTGTTCTTGGAACGCTTGGACCTCACTTGCAAAATCCGCATCACTCAATAAAGAACGCTTTAAGTTCAATTCTCTCTCAGCCTGAAGCAATACCTCTTCTTCTAGCAGAAACTCTTTTTGAAATTCAGCTCGCTTTGAATCAAGCAGCTTTCGAATTGTGTTGGTTGCCTCAGCGTTACGCAGAACATAGGGCAAATCAATCAGACCGATGCGACCAACTGAATACTTATCCCTGAGACCATTATCCTGGGCTTGAGCTGTACTGCCAGTCAATATGACTGCCAACACAGCGAAAAGTCGAAGATAGGCCCCGGCACTCTGCATGTTACAACCTTGTACCAATAGTGAATTGGAAGCGTCTTGTTCTATCATAGGATTTTTTGTTCACAGCATCCGCCCAATAGAAGGAAAGTGGGCCAATGGCCGTATCCCATAACAAGCCAAAACCAACAGATGTGCGCATATCTTTGTCATTCGCACCCTTCACATTGGCTGGATAATCAGTGCCCCACAAAGCGCCATAGTCAGAATAAACGGTCCAACGAAGACCCAAATCTTCACTAAATCCAGCATTTGAAACTAACTCAAAAGACCCTGAATAGAAATTGTTGCCACCAACAGACGCGTTATTCCCAGTGTCGCGTGGACCAATACCACCGCCATCAAAGCCGCGAACTGAACGACCACCAAGGAAGAAACGAGATGATTGTGTCACGTTTTCCCCGAGGCCATTCACTGTTCCCCCTCTGAATTTTGCACCAAAGACAAAGGTATTAAATTCAAATGGCTTATAGTAACTCGCTGTCACAACAGATTTCAGATATGACACATCCCCACCAACGCCGGCAAAGGTTTCTGAGATTGAGGCTTGATAACCATCAGAGGGATCAAAGCGGTTATCTCGCTTATCAATACCAAGCGTGTATGACACTGACGAGCTAAGCAATGTTTTCCCTTCTTCCCCTGTGGAAGATGCTGCCGTTGTCGATTTGGAATTACTCTTCTTCTCAGCAATTTCATAACCAACACGATGGTAAATATCATTGGCAGCACTGAAACGCACACCAAAATCAAAACCACGACTTTTAGATGTGTAGGTTGATGATTTCGTTACATCATTAAAGAAGGCAGCGCTCGCAGATAAATCGCGGCCTAAGAAGTAAGGCTCTGTGATGCCGGCACGGAAATTTGTTGCGGAGTCTGATAGGCCGATAGATAGCTGAGCACTCCGACCAGTTCCAAGGAAGTTTCTTTCATTAATGCCGAAATTCGCCGACGCCTTATCAATGGTTGAATAGCCAACACCAATCTGAAGGTCACCCGTTGATTGTTCATCTACTGTGATTTCCGTCACTGTTTGTTCATCTGATGACCCTCTAAAATTCTGCACATCAACGCGGCTAAAGAACCCAAGGTTGCGAATATCACGGATTGAATTATCAAGTTTTAGCTGGTTAAAGGCATCCCCTTCAACAAGCTGCATTTCACGTCTAACAACACGATCTAATGTTCTGTTATTATTAATGATATCAATGCGTTCCACATAGTTTTTGCGTGCTGCCCCAATATGAAGATGCACATCTAAAATACCTGTGTCTGGGTTTGTCTTTACCTCGGGAGACACATTCACAAAGGCGTAACCAAGTGTCCCAAGCCGATTTGTGACGTTTAATAACCCTTCCTCTAGGAAACGGACGTCATACCATTCATCAGGCTCTAACGGCACCTCATCCAATAGTGTGGCAATATCAACACCTTCAATATCAGATGACATTGAAACGGATCCATTTTTATACCGCACGCCTTCAGTCAGCTCAAAGGTGACAGCAAAACCAGACCGGTCAGGTAGCAATCCCCCTTGTGCCCGCTGGATATCAATGTCGGCGTAACCGCGCGATAGATAGAATTGACGCAATAGACGCATGTCAAAATTCAGGCGTCCTTCGTCATATTTATCGCTGCTGGATAAAAAGGCCCACCATCTCACTTCACGGCTTGAAATGACCTGGCGCAATGCTCTATCTGAGAAATTTTGGTTGCCTGAAAATTTGATGGATGAGATTTTAATTAATGGTCCCTCATCAACTTCAAACACCAAATCAACACGATTATTTGGCAAAGTGATGATTTGTGGCTCAACACGCGCGGCATAACGACCGGCCAAGCGATAGATAGAGAGTAATTTTTGGGTGGCTTCAATGGCAAGCTGGTCAGTGTAAATACGGCGCGGCTGAATATTCAGCTCAGTTAACAAAGCATCATCTTTGAGGACGTCATTTCCTTCGATGTTAATCCGGTTCACAATCGGATTCTCAAGCACCTCAACTTCAACTGTGGTGCCATTGATGGCAATATTCACGTCTTTAAAGAGCTTTGTTTCGAACAACCGTGAGATGGTGGTATTTAGTGTTGATGCTTTAACACTGTCCCCTAAGACGATTGGCATATAGCTAAGGATTGTAGAAGTTGCGACGCGTTCATTACCGCGAATAACAATCTCGTCTACCGTTACAGCCTCATTTGAAAGTGTTTGCGCTGACACTGGTGACAGGCCGCTTCCTAACACTGCACAGATAATAGCCAAAAATCTTAAGAGCGGCATGCCCACACTCCCCATAAATA
>CALEYP010000116.1 GCA_937924895.1 uncultured Alphaproteobacteria bacterium | reverse complement strand
TATTCCCTTATGTCGCTCCCGTTATTGCTGTTGCCTTTGCATGGGTGCTTTTGCTTGATGCAGGGCCAGGGGGAACGTTTAACGCCATGCTGACCCAAATGGGTGTAACAGAAGGCCCTATCAATTTTCTTGGTCAGAAACATGTCGAATTTCAATTATTAGGGTTCACTTTTAAGTTTCCGATGGCGCTAACCACAGTAATCGCCTTTGAGGCATGGCGCTATTTCCCATTATCGTTTTTGTTTATTCTGGCAAGGATGCAATCAATCCCATCTGATATGTATGAAGCAGCGGAGATGGATGGAGCTACACCATTACAGCAATTCTGGTATCTCTCTTTGCCGCAATTGGTTGGTATCCTGTCTGTGCTGTTCCTCCTTCGCTTCATTTGGACCTTTAATAAATTTGACGATATTTTCTTGTTAACTGGTGGCGCAGCTGGCACGCGTACACTAACAGTTGATGTCTATGAACAAGCCTTTGCTGTCTCAAATTTAGGAGCCGGGGCTGCAGTCGCTGTGGTCGTGTTTGTCGTGTTGTTAAGCTTTGCCATTTTATTTTTCAAATTTTCACCACAGGATGATGCCTAATGCGTTGGGGGAATGTCACATTCATAGCGGCTTTATTTGGGCTTATCTGGGGCGCTGTTTGGATGGTGTTAACCAGCTTGATGACAATGTTAGTTACCGGCATGATTATGGTGCCGGCAATTGGTGCTGCGGCAATCGCAGGTGCAATAATAGGTGTCAGTTATCTCGCCATACCCATAACAAAGCGCAGTCGTCAGAATCTTTTCATTACAGGCATGGCATTAATTATCCTAGCAGGGATATTGTCTGGTCTAAGTCCTTTTGGGATCAGCCTAGATGAGGGGCTTGCGGTGCAGGGTATAGCGCTTCTTATCTGGGCGTGCCTTGTTATAGTGTCGCTCAATCTTGGATTTTCAGACTATCAGCCAGGCTCTGCCAAACGATATCGCATTGAGGTATTAATTATCCGCTTCCTGAAAGGGATGGGGCTTTTATGAGTTACGGTTTTTGTTGCTTTGCCATTTTATGTCATGGTGATGACTAGCTTGAAAAGCCAGCAATCTTTGTTGAAAAACCCTTTGGATTTTTCAATTGATATTACAAGTGGGCTTCATACTTTGTTCCGCTCTTATATTGAGCTTTTCACAGATTACCATTTCGCGACTTTCTTGATTAATTCATCAATCGTCTCTGTAGTTACAGTCTTGGTAACACTGTGCTTTGCGATCCCTGGTGCGTATGCCGTGGCGCGGTTGCGCTTCCCAGGTCAGTTATTTTTATCGCGTTCGATATTACTGATTTATATGGTGCCAGCTATTGTACTTGTCATTCCGCTTTACGCAATTTTCTCGCAACTTGGCTTACGAGATTCATTGTTTTGGCTCATGGTAGTGTATCCTGCAACCACCATTCCTGTCGCACTGTATATGTTGCAAGGTTATTTCCGCGGCCTGCCAGCGGAACTTGAAGAAGCTGGTTTAATGGATGGTCTGTCACGCTGGCAAGTTATTACAAAAATTACGATGCCATTGGCGGTGCCTGCTTTGGCTTCAGTATCCTTATATGTCTTTATGATCGCATGGAATGAGTTCTTATTTGCCTTTATGTTCCTCGATGATTTCCAAATTTTTACATTATCGCGTGGGGTTGTCTCATTGAATTCCTCTGAGGTACCAAGGCAGCATTTAATGGCGGGTTCAGTTGTGGCAACTGTGCCTGTTTTGGTCATTTTCTTATGGTTTGAGAAATATCTTGTATCTGGCTTAACAGCTGGCAGTGTGAAGGGGTAAATGGTGATGTTTGACTTAGATGAACAGGCCAGATCAATCTTAAAGAAGAATGACCGCGGGGGCTTTACCATCCCAACAGCACGGCTATATCCGTTTCAATGGAATTGGGATTCCGCCTTTATCGCTCTTGGCATTGCAACGATGGATGATGATAGGGCTTGGCAAGAGCTTGACATGCTTGTTGAAGGGCAGGCCCATGATGGGATGATCCCCTCAATTATTTTCCGTAATGATGATGATGACTATTTTCCTGGGCCTAAGGTTTGGCAGACAGATAATGGACCTATCAACGGTACGGGTATCTCACAACCGCCTGTATTGGCGTCTGTGGTATCACAATTGGCCAAAGCTCAAGGTGCAAAGGGGCTAGAGCGAGCACGGCACTTATTCCCTGCGATGATGAAATGGCACCAGTGGTGGCATGATTATCGTACCCCAGATGGGCTGGATGTGGTTTGCACGGTTCACCCATGGGAAACAGGTCGTGATAATTGCCCAGATTGGAAAATTGGTTTGCAGAATATGCAGACAGATCCTGATCTAGAGCCCTATCAGCGAAAAGATATTCAGCATGCGAACCCAGCTGAGCGTCCTAGCCAAGACGAATATGATAAATATATCTCGATCGTTAAATTTGGGCGTGATCATGGATGGGATCAGAAAGTCCTAACCAATCAAGGCCCGTTTTTGATGGCTGATCCTGGTATCTTTTTCATTTTATTACGCGCAGATAGGGACTTATTGTGGCTGGCAGAAGAGTTTGGGTACACAAAAGAAGCTGCGCAAATTAAAGCTTGGATTGAAAAGGCCGAGGCATTTGCGCACCTATTCTGGAACAAAGACTATGGTGCATTTTGTGCATGGGATGTGCGCACTGGGGCATTTTCACATGGTTTCTCAAATGCGAGCGCATTATGTTTTTATGCTGATATTGGCACAGCGGAGCAACGAACAAAAACAGTCGCACATATGGAGCGTATCGCGTCATTGACCCAATTTGGTCAATCTAGCTGGGACCCGGATGCCCCATTGTTTGAGAGCCAACGCTACTGGTGCGGTCCATTATGGTGTCAGATGAACTATATGATTGCCAAAGGTTTGAGCGAGCAAGGCTATAGTGATTTGGCCAATAAAATGCGTTTTGACCTAAAGCAAGTGATTGAACTGTCTGGTTTTTATGAGTGTTTTGACCCGATCAATGGCGCAGGTTGTATCGGTCATGATTTTTCATGGACAGCTGCCCTTTGGCTAGCATGGGCTAGCCCATCATCTTCGCAACTATCACCCGCATAGGAGACATATTATGGGGGCTATAAAGTTAGAAAAAATCGAAAAATGGTTTGGTAACACACAGGTTATCAAAGGCATTGATCTTGAGATTCAGGACGGTGAGATGGTTGTCTTTGTGGGTCCAAGTGGCTGTGGGAAGTCAACTTTGCTTCGTATGATTGCAGGTCTCGAAGAGACAAGCTATGGAGATATTTTTCTTGATGGAGACTGTGTGACCGATAAGGTGCCATCAGAACGCGCTTTATCAATGGTTTTCCAATCCTACGCCCTTTATCCACATATGAATGTAGAAGAGAATGTGGGTTTTGGTTTGAAAACAGCAGGGGCGCCGGCCAACGAGATTAAGCAAAAGGTCAAAGAGGCGTCGTCTATTCTTGAGCTTGATGCTTATTTGTCACGTCGCCCGAAAGAATTGTCAGGTGGACAGCGTCAACGGGTTGCTATTGGGCGCGCAATTGTGAGAGAGCCAAAGGGGTTTTTATTTGACGAGCCGCTATCAAATCTAGATGCAGCATTGCGTGTGCAAATGCGGTTTGAAATCGCTAAATTACATGAGCGCCTCAAATCCACAATGATCTATGTGACACATGACCAAGTAGAGGCCATGACATTAGCTGATAAGATTGTGGTTCTTCGTGACGGGCTCATTGAGCAAGTTGGTACGCCTCGGGAATTATATGAAACTCCAAAAAGTTTGTTTGTCGCGCAATTTATTGGTAGTCCAAAAATGAATATTTTGGGTGGGGCGCAAACCGATAAGGGTTTCACCTTGGCTGGTCACGGCGTGTTACCGTTAAAGGCAAAAGCTGTGTCTGAGGCGGTGTCTTGTGGTATTCGTCCTGAACACATTGCAGTGACTACCAAAGCGGCGGATGTGTCAGGTGAAGTTGTTTTATATGAATATCTGGGATCTGATTGTTTCATCTATGTAGATTGTGGCTCATTAGGTGTCATCACTGTCCGCGTTGATGACAAAGTCACCTATAAGACAGGTCAGAAAGTTGATCTATCCTTTGATCGCAAGAGGCTTCATTTCTTTGATGCTAATGAGATTGCGTGTTAATTAGTGGCGTAGGCCTTTTTAGACATGGCAGAGTAAGCTACGTTCATACCAATGACGTCTCATCGCGGTGAGGCGCGGTTGATTGGCGGATGCGCATTTCAAAATCAACTTTCAGATGACGTGGTTTGTTGTGAGACTGCGCCCCAACAAGTTCAAGAATGCGATTGGCTGATAATCTGCCAATCGTATGAGCAGGTATACGAATGGTTGATAGCGGTGGTGTCATTTCAGCGGCACCTTGGAAATCGCCAATTCCCATAACCGAAATGTCGTCTGGTACCGATAAGCCCAAGGACTGCGCTGCCCAAATGGTTGCAAAAGCAATAATGTCATTGCCACAAATCACGGCCGTTGGTCTATCTTTTTGGATAAGCAGATTATGCGCGATTGTTTTGGCAGCCCGCAGGTCATAGGAGGTCTCTAATTGCCATGAAGGAGGAGGGGTGAGGCCATCTTCTGCTAGCCTCTCAAGTATCCCCTTTTTACGGGAATAGGCTCTGTCATTTGTCCCTGATAGGCCAAAGATACATCCGATTTTACGATGACCGATGTCAATCAAATGGCTTGTCGCGCGATAGCCAATTTCCCAATTATCAATGCCAACTGTATCGATAGCGCACTCTTCAGCATAATTCCATACACATAGGACAGGTATTTGCCGTGAATTCAGCAAGTCTAGGACGGTGGCATTATGTTCTGTTCCAACTAGAATGATGCCATCTACCCCTTGTTCAATGAAGGC
>CALEYP010000115.1 GCA_937924895.1 uncultured Alphaproteobacteria bacterium | reverse complement strand
TGGCTTCATCATCACCCCAGCCTGCGGCTGTCAGGTAATTTGTGAGGGCATCAAGCCATACATACATCACATGGTCATCATCACCGGGGACAGGCACACCCCATTGAAAGCTTGTGCGACTAACCGATAAATCTTTGAGGCCGCCAGATACAAATGATTTAATCTCATTGAAACGGCTTTGTGGTGCAACAAAGTCTGGATTTGCCTCATAAAAAGCAAGCAGCTTGTCCTGCCACGCAGACAAATTGAAGAAATAAGAAGGCTCTTCCACCCACTCCACGGGGGCACCTGTTGGCGCTTTGCCATCAACAATTTCTGTCTCGGTATAATAGGCTTCGTCACGAACAGAATACCAACCAGCATATTTGCCAAGGTAAATATGCCCTTTTTCAAGCAACAAAGACCATAATTTCTGGCAAGTTTTCTTATGTCTTTCGGATGTGGTGCGGATGAACTCATCATTGCTGAAATTCATGCGGACAGCCAAATCTTGGAAATTCTGAGACACGGCATCTGTGAATGATTGCGGGTCAATACCAGCCTTTTGGGCTGCGATCTCTACTTTTTGTCCATGCTCATCAGTGCCAGTGAGAAACTTAACCTGATGGCCATCGCATCTTTTAAAACGAGCTAACACATCGCAGGCAAGCGTCGTATAAGCGTGGCCAATATGTGGCTTGTCATTCACGTAATAAATTGGCGTTGTGATGTAAAAGGTTTTATCCATTGCACCGGTTTCCTGACAGCCTGTCTGGTTAAGATTTCGCTAAATTGGACTTGTTATTCCTTACCCTATTTTGGATGTGCAAATCCATGGATTTCTAGCAATTGCATTGTAAAAACAGTCGATAAATCCAAATATCTGCGCTCAGCTTCTTGCAAGGCGGTTTGGAAGCGATGATGCGCATCAGCTAAGGTGACTGCATTTTGATGTTGGCAAAGACGCTCTATCACATCGTTTTCAAATGAGAGGAGGCTCACATTATCACTGTGATGGGCGCTTTTCAAAGCGGCTTGTTGTAATAACCGGCCAAAGCACCGCTTAGCTACCTCCACATAATCTTTTGCGGTCCGAGACGCCCCCCATTTCCCTGATACTGCGAGAAAGTCCGCCCCATTTGCTTTGGGATCAGATAAGAGGCGGCATGTCACTTCATATAGATCGCCAATATCAGTCTCGCTGATCCGTAACGCAAATCCAATACCACCCTCTGCCAGATAGGCTAAGCGAGATAGCGCCTCAGGAGCCGCTTCGGGTAAGGCGTTTTGTAAAATGTGAAGCTGAATATCCTCTGATGGCGGATGTAGCATCAAATGACGACAACGCGACCGAATGGTTGGCAGTACTGAGCCAGCTTGGCTTGCGATGAGAAATAACAATGATTTCTCTGGAGGTTCCTCCACAATTTTAAGCATCGCATTCGCGCCATTCACATTCACCTGGTCAAGGGTATCAATAATGGCAATGCGCCAACCGCCATCGGCTGATTTGCGGCTAAAAAATGCGCCTATCTCTCTGATTTGCTCTGTTTTGATACTACCTGACTTATTTTTGTCACTTGCCTCAGCGGCAATATACAGAAAATCAGGATGCGCTTTTTGCAAAACTTGCCGCATAATCGGGTTGGTCGTATCAATCTCGTAACGCAGAGGCGTAGTATCACCAAATAATGCGTCCTGTTGTTGGTCATGTGCCATGAGGCAGGCTGATAGATGATGAATAAGAGACGCCTTGCCGATCCCGCTTTTTCCTATCACTAGCCAGGCATGGGGTAGTTTCCCGGCATGGAAGGCGTCACAAAATTGTGCAACAGCATCATCATGCCCTAAAATGGGGCGTGCAAATGAGACAAGCTCCGCCTCTTCCATTTACCAGCCCCGCCCTGACATATGACGTGCCAGCGAAGTTGTGAGGGCCTCAAATAACTCATCTTCTGAGCGAGTGGCATCCATCACTTCAATACGAGGGTTATCCTTTGCCAAAGAGAGATAACCGCTACGCACCGCCTCATGAAAGGCGAGGCCTTTACTTTCAAACCGCGCCTCTGATTGGTTTGCACGAGCGCCTGCCCTTGCCAGCCCCACTTCGGGCGGCAGATCAAATAGATAGGTGATATCTGGCACAAAATTATCAATTGCCATATGATGAAGATGACGCAAAGACGCCTCATCAAAACCACCTTCACTCAATGCCTGATAGACAAAAGAACTATCTGAGAACCGATCGCATAGGATGATGGCCCCTGCGGATAAGGCAGGTTTTAATAACCTTTCAACATGTTCTACCCGCGATGCTAACATCAAAAGCGCATCTGTTTTGGCAGTAAATTTGTTGGTGTCGCCCTGTACAAGAAGCGATCTGATTGCTTCAGCGCCATCTGTGCCACCCGGCTCTCTAGTGACAATCACCTCTCGTCCGGGATGCAACTTTTCACACCATTCTTTGAGGCGTTTGATTTGGGTTGATTTGCCAGCCCCCTCACCGCCTTCTAGCGAAATGAAGAGACCTTGATGAGACTCGTTCATCATTAAGAGGCATTCCCAGCGGCATCAAAAGGTGACCCAAAGATGAGATATTTAAAGGCTTCCGTAATCCGGTCAAAAAATCCTAATTCTGCCACATCTTCAGCCGCCAAAAGAGGAATTTTCTCTTCGCTATCTGCATAGCTCAATTTGATAAAACCAACCTCTTGCCCTGCTTTTAACGGTGCTGGGATAGGATCTGACCAATTGACAGACACCTTTAACGAACGTCTTTCAGCACGCGACATCACCTTGTGAATATCTTGGCTGGCCAATAGCTTGACCTGCGCTTTGTTGCCTAGCCAAATATTAGCAGTATCGATCTCTTGGTCTTTATCAAAAAACTCATATTGTTTAAATTCACGGAACATCAAATCCATCAGGCGCAGCGATTCTTGCGACCGTTCAGCCTTCGACGCCATGCCATTTAACACCATAATAATACGCTGATTACCGCGAAGTGATGTGCCGACAAGGCCATAGCCTGATTCTTCTGTATGGCCTGTCTTTAGGCCATCAGCGCTTTCGTCCTTGTAAAGCAGCGGGTTACGGTTTCCTTGCTTAATATCATTATAGGTGAAGGTCTTTTCCTTGTAGGTCGGATATAACTCCGGATAGGTGTCAGCCGGAAAATCGCGGATCATGGCTGTCGCGAGACGATTCAAATCCTCTGCTGTCGTTGTAAGCTCTGGATCAGGCCAGCCTGTCGCATTGCGGAAGACCGTATTATACATACCCAATTCTCGCGCTTTATCATTCATTTCATCAGCAAAGGCATCCTCAGACCCAGATAACCCCTCAGCCAGAACAATTGCGGCATCATTGCCTGATTGAATATTAACGCCGCGTAATAGGTCTCTCACAGAGACGCGAGAGCCTGGGTCTAGGAACATCCGTGACCCCCCTTTTTTCCATGCCTTTTCAGACACAACAAACGTCTCATCCAAAGACAAGCTGCCTTCTTTAATGCGTTCAAACGCAAGGTAGGTTGTCATGATTTTTGCCATAGAGGCAGGTTTCATCGCTTGTGACGCATTCTTATCAAGCAAAACCCGTCCAGAATTATAATCTGTGATATAGGCATATTCCGCGACAGTTGGGATTTCTGCCTGTAGCTGGGGACTGAAAAGCGAGAACCCCATAGTGGCGGCGATCAAAATATTACGATATTTCATAATTCTGTCCTAAAGGCGTACATAAACAAAGCGTCCGCATAATAATGCGGATAGGGCCGTTTAATCAACAACGATACGGGCTCCATTAAACCCTAATTTCAAGATATCAGCTAATAATTTATCAGCATCTTCAACGACTGTCACGGGGCCAAGACGTGCCCGATAAAGTGTTTTACCGTCTCGTAGGGTTGGCGCCACCTGTCCTTGTCCCAAATGCGCAACGCGTGACATAACATTTTCGGCATTTTGTTCGCTATGGAAGGCGCCAATCTGTACCCAAATATCAGTTTCAATAGGCGCTGTTTGTATCACTTCTCCCACTTTGTTCTGGGATAGGAGATCAAGCGCTGATTTACCAGGCGCTTTCTTAACAGATGTCGCTCTTGTGGTACGCGCCGTCAGATTAACATTTGGTTTTGCGACAGCGTTTGAGGTTGGTAAATCACTGTCTTCAAAACCATCCTCAGGAAATTGCCCGTCTTTAGCAAGCTGTTCCAGACGAAGCGATTGTTCGGTTAACACCTGCACACGAACGCGAGCTATCCCGCTATCCTTATAACCAATCAAGCGGGCTGCTTCGCGTGATAAATCAATGATACGGCCTGACACAAATGGCCCGCGGTCATTCACACGCACGACAAGTGATTTCCCATTATCCAAATTGGTCACACGCACCACAGATGGCATCGGCAGAGTTTTGTGGGCGGCTGAGACTTTATTGGGGTCAAAAATTTCACCATTCGCTGTTAGGCGACCAGCAAATTCATCACCATACCAAGAGCCAACCCCTGTTTCATCATATTTTAAATTACGTTCAGGATAATACCACACACCTGCGACTTGATAAGGATCACCAATCTTATAGCGAGGGCTAGCCTTAACGGAGCCCGCAGCTGCAATTTGGTCTTCTTTTTCTTGCTTTTGATTGACCTTTTTAGCGAAATCAATCGCTAACTCAGCCGCGCCGCATCCTGATAGCAAGAGTGCGCAGGCAACGATTTTTGTAAAATGACGAACAGACGCTAATTGATGGTGCAGTGTCATAGTGAAAACCCTTATTGCGTGTAAGCCATCGCATCGGACAAGGCGCCGACTGCCAAGGCAAAATAATTAGATCTGTTCCAGCGCAGTGTTGCATCAAAATTGGCATAAACCAAAAAGGCTGGCCCCTCATCACCATCAGGCATCACTAAACGAGATGTCAGATTGCGCGGTGGCAGAGATGAGCCATCTGGGTTTGTGACACCTAGCGCGCGCCACTCATCCATGGTTTTTCTTGTCTTTGCCTCAACAAGCTGCGCGGCATTTGCAAAATCTTGTGGCAATTGGACCTGGCGTCCCCATGTTAAATCATTGCGCCAGCCAGCTTGCTGGAGATAATGCGCAATTGAGGCGAAAATATCGGCCTTATTTTGCCAGATATCTTGTTTGCCATCACCGTCCCAGTCTTGGGCGTAGGCTAAGAAGCTTGAGGGCATAAATTGACATTGCCCCATCGCACCCGCCCAAGAGCCTTTCATATCAGGATAGGCAATATGGCCGTCATCAATGATTTTCAGTGCGGCAAGCAATTCTTTCCGGAAAAAAGTTGCGCGCCGCCCATCATAGGCCATCGTTGCCAGGGCATTAATGACAGAAAAGCCACCCGTATGTTTGCCAAAGCTGGATTCAATCCCCCAAAGGGCCACGATATAACGTGGCTGCACCTTGTAGGTAGCACTAATTTCATCAAGAAGGTCTTTATTCTCCGCCCATAGGCGCTTGCCTTTTTCCACGCGAGAGGCAGGCACGACATTACGCATATATCTGTCATAGGTGAGCTTGAATTCAGGTTGATTACGGTCATATTTCACAACCTTTTCCCGCAATTCTACGCGTGATAGCGCTTCTGAGATGGTGGCATCTGATATGCCAGCGGCGGCGGCATCTTGGCGAAGCGTATCGAGCCACGCTTCGAATGCCTCATCTGCCGAGGCGGGTGTTGTCATGAACATCAAAATGAGTAGCGCAATTTTTAAAAAAGGCTGTGTCATGACTGCTCCTCCTGCAAACCAGCATGTGTCAACAGACTAAGAAACCTCGTTTCTGGATGCAACTAAAGAAATGGTTCATATGGCCGTGAAGGATGCTTTTTTAAAAAGGCCTTAAAAAGAGTAAATAACCAATTGACAGCAGCAGATGCTTTGATTACACCCTTCAACCAAGACGGAGAGGTGGCAGAGCGGTTGAATGCACCGGTCTTGAAAACCGGCATGGGTTTATAGCCCATCGAGGGTTCGAATCCCTCCCTCTCCGCCATTTTCATTATGATAGATGTAATGCATATTACCAGACGGCGATATGGCGCAAAATTGGTTGTTCAGCGTTATGACACGCTGCCATAAGCTGGTACTGATTTCATTTTATAAGACAAGCGTCCCTGATGTCATGGCGTGTAAAATCCGTGACAGTTACAGGGATGTGGTTTTTTGGCCTTACATATTTGCCATAGTGACACTCACTAAGTGGCGACCCCGGGAGGACTCGAACCCCCAACCTGCTGATTAGAAGTCAGCTGCTCTATCCAGTTGAGCTACGGAGTCTAAACTTAATGTGTCCATGCCCCTTTGCGGTCATAGGCAAAATTATCCGCATAGGTTTTCATCCGTAATTTACGGGCTTGCGGCTTTTGCACCTCAAAGGGAATATCTTTTGCGGTAGCAAATTCAACCGCTTCTTCTTCTGTGGCAAACCACATGCGAACTTGGCGCTGTGTATCAGCCGATGATTGCCATCCCATGAGGGATTCAGGCGCGACCTTTGAAGACCGTGGAAATTCCAATACCCAACGCTTGAGCTTAGCACGCCCTGATTGCATTGATGTTTTGGCTGGTCTGTAGATGCGCGCTTTCATATCGACACCTCATTTAAGAAGAAATGGTCGGAGTGGAGAGATTCGAACTCCCGGCCCTCTGGTCCCAAACCAGATGCGCTACCAGGCTGCGCTACACTCCGACGGTGGCCGTTTTACACCCATAGTTAGCTGAGATGCAAGTGAAAAATGTAAATAGTTAACCCAAAAGATGTGCCGTCATTCAAGTGACTTATTTTTCTTGGTATAGGCGCATCTGGTTGCCAATCGATAGGCCCAAATTTTCCTTGGCGCCAGCTGGTATTTCTAAGACATATTGCGCAGGGATGAGCGATGAAATGCTCTCAAGGCTGTATGGTTCTGCCCCTTCAAAGACACTGATCAGCGTTAAATTTTTATCAAAGAAAAGGATATCTAGGGGCAGCTTTGTATCCTTCATCCAAAATCGACGAAGCGCCTCATTGGGAAAGATAAATACCATACCCTCATTGACACCTAACATGTCACGTCCCATCAACCCACGCGCCCGTTCCTGCGGTGTGATAGCGAATTCAACCGATAATTTGACAACCTCATTGGTTTGGGTGGTAATATGTGCCTCTCCCCTTGTAAAAGCATGCGCCTGATAACTCAGTGTTATCAGCATCAGGCCAAGAGCGAGGTAGTGCTTCATATATATCAAATCCCGTCTCCTAGATGCGTAAACCACCGTTCCGGCGGATGTTGTCCCATCCGATGAGCCAAAGTGAGGTGCCGTAATAATGACTGAGATTCTAGTGATAAGCGAGCTTTTTCAACATCAACCCCCTGTAGCATAGCCCAAATACCTGCCCAAGCGCAGGCGGTGATGTAGGGGTTATATCCCCCACCGCCCAATATCAAAGTCGGTTTCTGATAAGACAATATAAAATCAATGGCTTGCCAATATCCGCTAAGACTATAATTAAGCTTTGATTGTGGGTCATCACGATGCCCATCAGCCCCAGCTTGTATGACGATATAGGCTGGGTCAAAGGTGGTTAACTCATCTGCGACTTTTGTTGTGATAACCTCTAATAGCTCTGAATCCCCTGCCCCATCGTCGAGCGCGTAATTTCGGGCATGGCCATTCCCTCTATCATTTGATGCGCCTGTGCGCGGCCAAGCAGAGCCTTGGTGGATAGATATAAGACGTAATTGCGCTTCATGACTTAGCCAATCTTGCACGCCATCGGCGTGATGCGCATCTATATCAATGTAAAGCACGCGCGCGGTGCTATGACGCAAAAATGTTAAAAGCGCAATCACGGGATCATTCACAAAACAAAACCCATGCGCCTTGTCATATTGACCGTGATGCGTGCCACCAGACGGATTATAGACAACATCATATGTCCCGTTGAGCAAAAGTTGTGCCCCTTCATGACTAGCTTGTGCTGCGGTAGCAGGCCTATCATAGACTTCGGGAAAGATGGGGTTAACCCCTACTCCGATTTGAAATGTTTGACGCGCCTCATCTGGCAGCGTTTGATGGTGCTGCGCCAAGGCAAGTTGTGTGACATAATCGGGATCATGAAATTGCGCGAGTTGCGCCGGTGGCATAGGCATAACATGTTGGTAATCATCATCAGAGAGCCAACCTTCAGCGCGACAAATATCAATGGCTGGCCAAACCCTTGCGATATTCAGCGGGTGATGCGTCCCATAGACAGAGCCCCTAAAAACATCACTGCTTAACAGCTTTTTACGCATTCTATCTCACTCTTAACGCACACTAATTTATAAATTGGCTATTTCTTGAACCTATGATGGATCTTCACTATATAATTATGGCGAGACAAGGTGATAGCAAGACACATCACCGATCTGATATAAACATTTGAGGAACGATATGGCGCAGACAGGACGCATCTGGAACTTTATCCAGGAATATTCACTGCTGCTCGTAATGGGCGCCTTTGGGGCACTTATTTGGGCGAATATTGATTATGATAGCTATCACCATCTCGTAGAGGTGGTTCTTGTTAAAGACAGCTATATTGGTCATCTCCATGATGGACACCGCACATTAACGCTGCATTACCTCATTAATGACGTATTGATGGCCTTATTCTTTGCCATTGCTGGTAAAGAGGTCTGGGAAGCGATTATCCTAAAGAACGGCTCTTTGCGCGGTCGCAAAGCCCTGACGCCTTTGATTGCCACAGCGGGCGGCCTCATTGGCCCTATCGGCATCTATTTGTTAGGTGCTTTCATGCTTGGTAAATATGCTGCGCTTGCCAATGGCTGGGCGATTCCCATTGCAACAGATATTGCCTTTTCCTATTTGGTTGCTCGTATTGTATTTGGCGCACGGCATCCTGCTGTAGGGTTCTTGCTATTATTGGCCATTGCCGATGATGCCGCTGGCTTGATTATCCTCGCTGTCTTCTTCCCATCAGGTGATTTGGCGCTAGAGTGGCTCCTCTTGTCAGTCGCTGCTGCCTTTGCGGTTTATGTATTGGCCAATCGCCTGCCACGGATGCTTGATGGCACGAACGAGGCGCGTCCCTACACTCATATGGCGCAAAAACTGGGCTTCTGGCCTTATCTTATTGCCGGCTGTGCCTCATGGTATGGGTTCCAGCAAGCAGGTATCCACCCTGCTCTGGGCTTGCTTCCTATCATTCCTACTATTCCTCATGCAGACATCACTTTTGGTATGTTTGATGCCAAGAAATTGGAACAGCATGATTTATTGAATGATATTGAACATAAGATGAAAGTGCCGGTAGAATTCATTCTTCTTCTCTTTGGCTTTGCAAATGCGGGTGTTGAATTCTCTTCAATTGGTGATGCAACATGGCTTGTTCTTGCTGGCCTTATCATTGGTAAGCCAATTGGTATCTTGGTGATGGGTTGGATTGCCGCAAAGCCACTTGGCCTAGGCATGCCTGAAGGGATGGAGATACCCCAGCTCTTTATCATTGGCTGTATTGCTGCGATTGGCTTTACCGTGTCACTCTTTATCTCAGCGGTGGCCTTCCCGCCGGGTGAGATTCAAAATGCGGCTAAGATGGGTGCGTTATTCTCCTTCGGTGCGGTGTTCCTCTCAATTGCAGTTGGCCGCATAATGAAGGTAGAAAAACAAAATTAAATCGCATATATTAGCAACAGAATAATCATATTCGGGGGATATTATGGCGAACACAACAAAGTCACGCCCAGCTGGGGTACCAGAAGAAAATGTCTATAATGGCGTTCACTGGTCAATTTATATTGGTTACGGCGTTGCCGTCCTAGCACTTGCTTTATTGCTTTTCGGCGGTAATGGCTAAGATGGGTGCTCATCATGGATGAGCTTTATCAAACTCAGCTCTTAGAGCTTGCAAGGGACGCCCGAAAGGCGTCCCCTCTTTTTTCTGTGACGCATCAAGCGAGCGTCAACAACCCGACATGTGGGGATAAAATCACCTTATCACTTCATCTCGAACATGATGTCGTGACAGCCTTATCTGTAGCAGTTGAAGGCTGTGCCTTATGTGAGGCTGGTGCAGGGTTTCTTATAAAACATGCGATAGGTAAAAGCCTGACAGAAATTACGGCGTTAGGCGATGCTTTTGCTACGTTTCTTCACACTGAGGACGAGGCACAAAAAAGCCTGTTTTCCACTTTCTTACCCATAAGGGCAGTGAAAAACAGGCATAAATGTGTGTTGCTCGCCTTTCAGGCTAGCAGCAGCTTACAACCGCTGTAATAGGCTTACTTCGGCTCTACTGATACTTTACCAAAGGCCCAGATGCAGAGCCATAGGACTAGTGGAAAGCCAATAACTAGTGCCAAACCAAGTGTTTCGTTCATAACCATTCCCCTACCGAGTGAAAAACTTGCCCTTGTTATAATGATAAGACACGCTCTTATCAACTAGTCAATTAGATGCATCCTGCGGCAAATCTTCACGTGTTGGCGTATTTTGATCAGGTTCACCACCAATACACTCATCACCGTCACAACAAGGATGGGCATTCACTTTGCAATGTGCACATTGTCCATGACCATGGACCCATATGATTTGTTCAGGCGCACCACAAAACGCACAACGTTTTATTACTGGTGCGCCCTGAGACATTGTTTAGGCGTCCAAATATAGACGGAAGTTTTGTTTTAACTTGGCATCCACATCTGCTGGAATATGCTCTGCCGGTGCTTGTGCCAAGATCGCATCACGACGCGCCGCCGCTTTCTCGACCAAGACAGGCTTTCCTAATTCTTCCCATTCCTTTGGTGATGATCTGTCAGCAACAGACGGATAGATATACTCTGTTTGCATCAATGAAATGGTTTGATCATGGCCCAGATAATGCCCAGGACCGTCTAGACAAACGTCGCGGAACACATCAAGGCTAAGAGATTCGTCACTAACATCAACGCCACGTACACAGCGCATACATTGACCTAGCATATCATTATCAATGACAAGACTCTCAAGGCAGAAACCCAGTAAAGAGGCATGCATGCCGGCTGCTTCATACACCATGTTCAAGCCAGCAAGACCAGCCATGACATTTGTAGAGCCCTTTTCATAACCAGATTGAGCGTCAGGCATCTTGGCATCTGCCATACCAGACGCCGCCCCCGATGGAAGGCCAAAATGTTTTACCATCTGGGCACAAGCTGCTGTTAGCAAACCTTGCTCGCCAGATCCGCCAGACATCGCACCTGTACGCAGATCAGATACGAATGGCCATGTCCCTGCGATACAAGGGTGTCCTGGCACCATAGCATTCACATACACAAGGCCAGCCAAGACTTCAGCAACAGCTTGCGCGACTGCACCGGCTAGTGAGGCTGGTGCTGTTGCCCCTGCTTGACCAGCTGATAAGAGCAATACTGGCATACCTGCCTTGACCACTTCTTCCATTACTTGACAGCTCTCTGTCGCAAAGCGTAATGGCGGAACAACAAAACAGTTTGAATTAGACACAAATGGGCGGGCGCGCCACGCATCCTCGCCGCCAGCAACCTCATGCAACATATCAATAATAGGTTTCACATGATGTGGCTCTGTAATTGATGTTCCAATATGTTTGGTGGTTCCCTTCAAGCAGGCATAAATCGTATTAATGTCCATTTCCATGGGATCATCAATATCTCTCGCAACCATCGGGCGTTGGAAGAAATGAATATTATCCATTTCTTGAACAATACGCGCGGCATCGTAAATATCTTTTAGATGAGACTCACGATATTCATTATTGGGGATATCTACAACATTCACTGCTGCACCAGCTGTCCCGAAATGCACACGGTTGCCTGACAACTCCAAGTCAAATTGTGGATCATGACCATGAAGCGTGATTTCTTTGGCTGCGATAGATAGCGCGTGGTCGATCACATGACGCGGGAAACGCACCCGACCATCATCGCCATAGATGGCGCCGGCTTTCACCATATATTCTACCCCAGTATCAGGGGCTTGAGATAAACCGATCTCTTCAAGAAGCTGATATATTGTTTGCTCAATACGCGCAATATCATCATTGCTAAGAGGCGCGTAATTGCCACCAACCAATCCTGGACGAACAGGTTGCACATCCTTAGCCAGCGGTGCATTGCGTACTTTGTGCCGTGCCATACGACCGCCGCCTCTGCGAGACGAGCGTGATCCCTCTTGAATACCATCCATCATCTTCTCTCCCTTTGGCAAAACTGCCATAAGATAATTTCATTAACGGCCCCCGATATGTAAGTGAGACAGTGAGCATAACAGCCGAGAAGCGCAATCATTTTCGTGAAAATCACGTATGTTTTTTCATTAGTTAGCTGCACGATTGCAGAACGCCAACCCTTATGCAGAAACGCGTGTCGCATGATTATTAGAAAGGTCGGTTTTCAGCAAATCTAAAGGCAAATTGGCACCCAGGGGTTTTGAAGAACCAACGCGCAATTTCGAATCAAATATTTTGAGTAGATTTGGCGAAAAATACGGTTTTTAAACATAAAAAAAACCAGCTTAAAAGCTGGCTTATCCACTTTATGTATCTATCAAACGATGGCATCCCGTACGGGATTCGAACCCGTGTTGCCGCCGTGAAA
>CALEYP010000114.1 GCA_937924895.1 uncultured Alphaproteobacteria bacterium | reverse complement strand
CAGGGATGGCATGTGAGGTCATGACAGGTCTCTTTCAGCTCAGGGAAATAGCCTCTCTTTATACTAAATCAGATAATTTTGTGTCAAATTTTCAATCTCTCATTTGACAGGTCCCTGATGGTTGTGGCTTGTTTCTTAGAACGCTGAATTTAGGACTGTGATATGTTAACTTTGACTCTTATTCGCCACGCGAAGGCAGAAGCACTGGCAGATAGTGATAGCAACCGCATTTTGGCAGATAAGGGGCGGCAAGATGCACGTCACCTAGGACGGTTATTTCCCAAAGCAATGAAGCAACCAGATGTCATATTGATTTCTGATGCGCGCCGTACCACGCAAACCTATGAGTTAATGGCTGAAAATGGGCTCGCTTGCGATGCTGTGCATTTTGAAAATGCACTTTATCATGCCGGCGCTGATGCGATTTTATCCCTATTACAGGCGCGCCAGGAACAACGTGTCATGGTTATTGGCCACAACCCAGCAATGGCGATATTGTTGAATCGGCTTGTGCCAGAAGAACAGGTGCAGCCCTCTATGATGCATTTCCCAACAGGCTCGCTAGCGCAAATCAATTTCGCATGTCAGAATTTTGCGGATGTTATCTTTGATGGCTCAGGGAAACTCATTTCTTTTTTACGCGGGAGCGATATATAAGTAAGGTGTGATTTGCAATCCAAACGGATTGTAACGAGGTGAGGAACGTAAGTGATGAAACATTCTAAGATTAACGCTGCTGATATGGGCTGGGATAAGGCTAATTTGCCGCGCGCTTTCTTTGATAATGCCGCCATTCATGCGGCAAAACCTTTCTTGTTTGATAAAATAAATGGCGAGTGGGTTGGCCAAACTTGGCAGGAGATCGAAGATAAGGTGCGGCGTGTGGCGTCCGCGTTATTATCCTTTGGTGTTCAGCCAGGTGACCGCGTTGTGATTGCGTCTGAAAATCGCTCAGAATGGGCAGCATGTGACTTAGCGGTGATGTCATTAGGCGCCATTGTTGTGCCAGCCTATACCACTAATACAGAGGATGATCATAAATATATACTTGAGCATTCTGGCGCTGTCTGTGCCTTTGTGTCAGGGGGCATGGTCGCCTCTCGCCTCACATTAGCCGCTCAGCAATTGGCAAATGTGGCAAATGTTGTTGCCTTTAATGATGAATTTAGTGCTGAGGTGTCCTCTGGAACGGCACTTCACCATTTTTCAGATTTGCTTGCCAATCATGAACCATGCACTGACCTAGACGCGCATATCAATAAGCAAAAAGCTGATGATACCTGTTGTTTCATTTATACCTCTGGCACTGGCGGGCGTCCCAAGGGCGTGATGCTGACGCATCGCTCGATTCAATCAAATATTGATGCAGCAGCTGAGCTTTTGCATGAGGGCGACGCCAAAGAGGATGCTGTCTTTTTATCCCTGCTTCCTTTGTCGCATTCTTATGAACATACAGCGGGCATGCACCTACCGTTCCAAATGGGTAGCCAGGTCTGGTATTGTGAAAGTGCTGATCAAATCGCGCTCAACCTGCAAGAGGTCAAGCCAACATTGATGACGGCTGTCCCCCGCTTGTATGAAGTGCTTCATGACCGCATCACAAGAGGCGTAAAGGCCAAAGGTGGTTTGAGTGAAAAGCTATTCTTCAAAGCAGCTGATTTAGGTGCCAAGCGGGCACAAGGCCAGTCGCTAGGCCCAATTGATAGCCTTTTAGATAAGTTACTTGATAAGCTTGTTCGCAAGAAGGTGCGTGAGCGTCTTGGTGGACGCCTACAATTCTTTGTTTCTGGCGGTGCTGCGCTGAACCCAGAGATTGGATTTTTCTTCCTTGGTCTAGGCATTAACATCTTGCAAGGTTATGGCCAGACAGAAGCCAGCCCTCTTATTTCAGCAAATCGTCCGGGTAAAATTCGTATTGATACTGTCGGGCCAGCTGTGGGCGGCGTTGAAGTAAAGATTGCGGAAGATGGCGAACTTTTGGCACGTGGTGATTGTGTCATGAAAGGCTATTGGAAAGATGAGGCAGCAACAGCGCGTACTATCATTGATGGTTGGCTGCATACTGGTGATATCGCTGAAATTTCTGATGATGGATTTATTTCGATTACAGGGCGGAAAAAAGATATCATCGTCAATTCAGGCGGCGATAATATAGCGCCTAGCCGTGTGGAAGCACTTCTTACCATTGAGCCAGAGATTGAACAGGCCATGGTTGATGGCGATAAGAGACCGTGGCTCGCCGCTGTTCTTGTGCCATCGGCAGAGGTGAAGGATGCCGCCAAGGGGGATGATGCTGCCATTAAAGCAGCTTTGCAGACCGCGGTTGATAAAGCTAATAGCCGGTTATCTCAGATTGAAAAGGTGCGCCGCTTTATTATCGCAGATGAGCCCTTTGGAACTGAAAATGGGCAAATGACGCCAACGTTGAAAGCGAAACGCCATGTCATCCGAGAGGTATATGGTGATAGGATTGATGGGCTTTATCCTAAAAAATAACAGATAAGATGATGAAAAGGGGCAATTTTGCCCCTTTTGATTTGTAATCTCCTTACCGTCTTTGACGTATAGAGATAGGGGTTCCCTCCTTTTTTATCATTGATAAAGGCTTGGTTATGACGCTTTTCTCTCGATTTTGTCGTATGGTTCTCGCGATATCTCTTTTCTCTTCATTTGCATTAGGTCAAGCCTTTGCCCAGCGCGGTGGCGGCACAGCGGTGTTAACAGCCTTTGTTGAGGAAGAAGTAGTTGCTGATACAACCTTGATACCTGGCGCCGTGATTGCTGCGGCCCCACTGATTGTATCAGCTTTGCGAGGCGGTCAAACAACCATCAGTGATGAGCTACAGATTGGGAGTTTTATACGCGCAGGCACAGAAATAGCACGCCAAGATAGTCGTGATATTGATTATGATCGCTCGCTTATTGAATTACAGATGGCAGATGCAGAGGCTCGTTTGGCGGATCTAGATATCACGCTTGCCTTTAACCAAGACCTCCTAGAGGTAGCGCAGACTCAATTCAAATTGCTTCAGCAAAAAGAGGCGCGTGCCCAAAGCTTGCTTGCAAAGAAAGCTTTATCACAAGAGGCTGCTGAAACCGCAGCTGCCGCAACCTTGAATGCCAAGCAACAGCTTGTATCGCGTCAGCAGGCCATCGCCAATTTGCAGGCAAATAAAACCGAATTACAGCGCAATATGGCGCGCTTTGCATTGCAAATTCAACGTCTTCAAGATGCCAAGGCAGACACGATTTATACAGCGACTGCGAATGGATTAATTCTGTCATTGCCAAACTTTCAAACAGGGTTTGCGCGTCAAGGTGATATGCTGGCAACAATACAGACATTCGGAGGTTTTGAAGTAGAGGCGGAAATACCGGCAAGCTATTTAACATATGTCAGAGAGATGAGAAAAATCTCTGCCACCAGTGCGGAAGGTGATGAGTTAACGCTAATCTTTCGGGCGGCATTGCCTCAGGAAAATCAACGAACTGCAACTCGGCCGGTGAGATTTACTATTGACGGTGATTTACCACGCGCCCTTGCCGCAAATGGCGCACGTTTAGATTTGGCTATCCCAATCCGTGACGCGACCGCTACATTACTGGTGCCACAAGATGCTATCGTGCCTGTTGCGGGTGGTCATGTTGTCTTTGTCTATGATGAGGGGACAGCAGCGCGCCAAATTGTGCGGTTAGGCGGCGCGGTTGGTGATCGTGTTATCATTCAATCAGGACTGCAGCGCGGCGAAAAAGTCATCATTAAAGGAAATGAAGGACTAACTGATGGTGCCGCTGTGAAAGAAGGGGAGCCGCCAAAACGAAGAGTGCCATCTGGCGAAGAGGCAACTGAGGTAGCAGCGCCAGTGGAGGCGCCGTTGGAGACCGAACTAGCAGATGATGCCGTTGAGTGGATGCTTGCTTGGTCAACGCCTCGAGGCGACAGCAGTGCTGTTCTTACCCTATCTAGCAAAGCAAATCTCTATGATGGTGAGGCGATTAGAGTGAGCAAAGAGGGTGACAAAATTGCCTTTGATGCTGAAGTTGTCCTCCCATTTGGAATCCTTACCTTCTCTTTTGATGGCACAATCACAGGTGAGGAGATGGCTGGGGTCGTGACGTTAAGCGGTCTACCAAATGGTCGCACGCCATCCTTCGATTTCACAGGAAAGGTGAAATAGCATGCTGTCACTTATTCGTGCTGCCATTGAACGTCCTGTTGCCGTTCTAGCATTCATCTTTGGTGTGGTGATGTTTGGCTATGTGGCATTGACCACGATTCCTATTCAGATGTCCCCTGATATCGAAAAACCAATCTATCAGGTGAGGGTAAGCTGGCCAGGGGCCGCGCCTGAAGATGTTGATAGAGAAATCGTCTCTCGTATCGAACAAGAACTAGCAAATTTGTCTAATTTGGATGAGATTTCATCAAGCTCATCAACGGGTTCAGCACGCGTCACGCTGACCTATGCACTTGAGACAGATATGGATAAAGCGCTCACAGTTTTGCTGTCGAAGCTTGCTGGTATCACTGGCTTGCCAGATGAAGCGCGCGCACCGCAGGTACGCACCTCAAATTCAGATGATTCTCCGATTGCCCGTATGGCGCTCGTACCGGCAAAGGGTGCTGATGTTGATATGGAGGGGTTGGGTGATTTTGTCCGCACACAGGTTGTTGATCCGCTGAGCCGCGTTAATGGTGTGGCAGAGGTGACCTTCAATGGTGGCGGGGCGAAACAACTTCGTATCATCCTAGATGAGACAAAATTAGCGGCCTATCGGCTGACAACTTCTGATGTGATCGCGGCATTGCGAAGCTCTACGACCCTACAAACGGTTGGCAGCATTAATGAGGGAAAACGAACCTATGTGGTCCGTGCCGAAGCTATCTCTTACACACCTGAGGCGGCGCGAAATATTGTTGTGCAATCAGCGACGGCCTCAAATGGGTTATTTGTTCCCATTCTTCTGTCTGACATCGCTGATATTGAACTTGAAACACAGCGCCGCTCTTCTTATCGGCGCTTGAATGGTCAAGATGCGGTGATTGTGAACGCATTGCGGGAACAGGGGTCTAATGTTGTTGCCACAATGGATATCATGCGGGCTCGCGTGGCCGAATTAAATGAGGGTGTGCTGGCGCAAAATAACCTCACGCTAAATATTGTGTATGATGAAACAGGCTATATCGCCTCAGCGATTGATTTGGTGCAACAAAATATCTGGGTTGGCGGGCTGTTGGCTCTGACAATTTTGCTCCTGTTTTTGCGGTCATTATTGCCTACCATTGCTATTTTTATCGCAATTCCTGTCTCAGTGATTGGTACATTTGTCGCGATTGCTGGTTTAGGGCTATCGATTAATGTGATTTCACTCGCCGGTCTTGCTTTTGCCGTAGGGATGGTTGTTGATGCGTCTATTGTTTCAATGGAGAATATTTACCGCCTTCGCCAAAAAGGACTAGCTGCGCCTGATGCGGCCTATCATGGCGCGCGTCAGGTGTGGGCACCTATCTTGGGTTCTGCGTTAACAACCGTGATCGTATTTATTCCCGTCATTTTGCTTGATTTGCCTGTGGGCCAATTATTCCGAGATATCGGTATTGCCATCTCTGTTGCTGTTTTGATTTCGGTCATTGTGTCTGTCACAGTGATTCCCGCCCTGTCATCTTTTCTCTTGCGCGGCGATGCTCATAAATTCAGCCAGGTGATGCGGTTGCCTGGTCTTGATCATGTGGCGTCTCTCTTTGCCAAAGCAATTGTTGGGTATGCAAAATTGGCTGTGCGGGCAAAAATGATAGGGGCGGCTTTTGTGGCTATCTTAATGGCGGCATCTATTGGTATGGCCGTGCTTCTCATGCCAAAACTAGATTATCTCCCTGATGGGAACGCCAATTTCATGTTGGCGCGTATTCTGGTCCCGCCTGGCTATTCTATCCAAGAGACAAAGCGTATTTCAGAAAAGATGGAAGAGGCGGCTCGTCCGCTTTGGGAGCGTGAAGAGCTAGAGGGAAAACAGCCCAAAATTGACAAATTTTTCTTTGTTGCCTTTGGTGGTGGCGGGTTTGCGGGTATGACCGCGGCGGATCCAAAACGCGTCACAGAATTGCGCTCTGTTATGATGCGTCCTGTTTTCTCTGAGCCTGGTGCACGTGCCTTTGCGTTCCAAGCGTCCTTGTTTGGTCGCTCTGTTGGCGGGTCTCGTTCTATTGCGCTAGACCTAACTGGACCAAATCTTGAAAATTTGGTGCCAGTTGCAACACAACTGACAGAGTTGCTTGACGTCTCATTTCCCTCTGATGCTGGGAATCAAGTGCGTATTTTACCATCACTTGATTCGGGAACGCCGCAGATTCAAATCACGCCTTATCCGGACGTCCTAGCACGTATCGGGATGAGTGCCGCGGAGTTTGCCTCAGCCATTGACGTATTCAATGATGGCACAAATATCACCGAAGTGCCTTTGAACGGGGAATTGGTTGATCTTGTTTTGCTGGGTCGCCAAGCTGGCGATTTGTCGTTGGCAGATTTGAATGCCTTACCTATCGTGACACGCTCTGGCGACGTATTGCGCGCTGACCAGATTGCAAAGATTGAAATCATTAGCGCAGCACAATCAATACGTCGCTTAGGCGGAAAACAAGCGCTGACTGTGAGGTTGCGTCCGGTTGAGGATATCGCGCTTGAAGATGCGATAGCAACGATTGAAACAGAGATATTGCCTCAATTGACAGATGCGGCACAGGCGAACCGTGTGACTGTGGCCGTGAGTGGCGCCGCATCAGCGTTGGAAGAAACATGGACAGCCATGCAAGCAAATGTCGCAACTGCCATCGGCGTTATCTTCTTGTTACTTGTGATTCTCTTGCGCAGTTTCGTATTGCCTTTCATCATTATTGCCGCGGTTCCCGTCGCCGCTGCCGGTGGTATTTTAGGTTTGACTGTGATGAATTTATTCCTGCGGCAAAGCCTCGATATGCTAACAATGCTTGGTTTTGTGATCCTAACAGGAATTGTGGTGAATAATGCGATTTTGATGGTAGAGCAAACCGTTCTTGAGGTACGCGAAGGTGGCCGAACTGTTGAAGATGCCATTATAGAAGCCACGCGCAATCGTATCCGTCCGATCTTCATGTCAACTTTGACATCCTTGTTTGGATTGGTGCCGCTCGTGATTTTCCCTGGGGCTGGGTCAGAATTATATCGCGGCATTGGCACGGTGGTATTTGGTGGGTTGGCGTTATCAACAATTGCCACGCTCTTTATCGTGCCACCTCTGCTATCACTATTCCGGCGGTCTGTTGCGGCGACAGCACAGCATCAAAGCATCTCAAAACTATCTGAAGAGATTGCCTAAAAAAAGTGAAAGTCCCCTATCATTTATAATGGGGGGCTACACGCCTGCGATAAAGAAAATCCAGCGAATATAAGCGGTTATGCTGAGCGATAATGCCGCAGCCAGATAACAAATTACCGCCAAAATTCTTGCGCTAGATGACAGCGCAGTTGCGCGCCTGTGAAGCCATTTATAGAAGGCGAAGCCTGACCAAAGGACAGCTATTAGAATGATAGGGGCGGCGATGAGTGTCAGGATTTGCATCGCTAGCGGTCTTGTGCCCGAGAGAGGTGTATTTTGTGATTACGAAGTACCACAAGCCATAAAATCCACAAGCTAAGTAGCAAGGTGAGGGGCAAATAATCAGATGATGATGTGTCTTGCGCTTGCAAAAACGACGTGCCGCATCCCATACACATCTTATTGCCTCACATATAAGTTTGGAAAAGTGGCTCCCCGGGACGGATTCGAACCGCCGGCCAAGCGATTAACAGTCGCTTGCTCTACCGCTGAGCTACCGGGGAATAACCAATGGCAAAAGCCAACTCAGTGGCAGGTTTATACCAACCACCTCAAATATCGTCAAGCAATGTTATCGCGCATAATCACAATTTTTTATGACCGTTCTAAGGGGCTAATGCGCTGTGGTGTTGTGCAAGCTCTAGGATATCATTCGCCCCTTTTTTGAAGCCTGTTTCATCAACAGATGATAACGGTATTTTACCCCATGATCGGCGATTATGTCGTAAGACACTGCGTTGATAGGCGGGGTCATAATGATCGGTCAGGATATGAGTGATAAAGCTGTCAAAATCGCCAGCTGATAACGCGTCTTGCAATTTTTGTGTTGTGTCATATCCATGGCGATGATGCAT
>CALEYP010000113.1 GCA_937924895.1 uncultured Alphaproteobacteria bacterium | reverse complement strand
CTAACAGCTCTTTTGCTGACTTCAATTGCTTTGGGGTCATGCAGCGCGCCTGATCGGCTGCGCAATGATGATATTCAAGTTGAGGCAACGAAACAAATCGTTCGTGACCGCCTTATATCCCCAATTGAAAATGAGCGCGTTACTGAGTTCAATCAGCGGATTCCGCGCCGTTCAATCCTACAGGTTATTCACGGACCTGAATCTCTATCTGATCCAACGTTTCTACAACTAATCGAAGCACAGCTGTCGGAGGAAATTAATTTCAAGATCCAGCAACGCCAAGAAGCTGGCATTCAAGAAGTTGCAGCGCCTCAGCCTCGTGAGTTAAGTGACGAGGAAAAAGCACGCATCACGAAAACAAGAGGTGATGCACGTGATAAGCTGATGTTTGACAAAGGCTTGGAACTAGAAACCTTCCTGTTTGGCAAATTGCGCGAAATGGAAACACGCGTTGATGAGCTATTTTTAAAAACAGTTCCCTTAAACTCAAATGCAGGTGAATTCCCTGATTTGATTGGCGCCAACTTGACAGAAGACCCGAATGGATATCTGAGCTTACCAGCCGACTTATATTTGATTGGTGGACGAGATAGCGCATTCATCTCAAAAACCGCCATTTTAGCTGATCATGTTACTGATCTGGAATTCAATCTCTCAGTGCGGCAAATTCCTCTGCAAGATGTATTGGCACTGGTATCACAATCTATTGGCGTTGAATTTACCCTATCGCAAGGTGTGGAAACACTTGACCGGACAGTCTCTTTATCGGTACGCGCCGGCGCATTATCCATTTTGGATTCACTGTTGACTCAAAATGGCTTGGCCATCTTATATGACAGCAACCGCGATATTGCCCGCTTCTACACAGATGAAGAGCTTGTGCTATTAGATACAGCTATGAAAGCTGCAATCCGTGGCCATAATGAGTTGCTATTCAACAAAAAGAACCTCGCGCGCGCTGAGGCTGATCTTACCAAAATAAGCACTATGATCGACACCTCACAGCTACTTCTCAGCGGTGATGATAAGGGGTTTAATGCAGGCATTAAGGGCTTTCCCCGGTCATCAATGGGTGAAATTGCAACAGACGCTCTCTCTTTTCTGTCAAATGAAAATTTTGTTCTACGCCAACAACTTGATCGGTTTGACGAAGAGACCGCATCGCTGCTGGACCCAAGCAAAGAAACGATGACAAATGAGCTGCGCGCCCAAACAGGCGGCATGTCACTAAGCGATATTTTGGTGGAAGATGCTTGTGTCCGCACAGGCCAAGAGATCTTTGTTGAAAAAATCGCAGTTTACAATGCTGATAAGGATGAAGCGCAAGAACATCTCGAGAGTTATTTCACTGCAAATGGTACAGCTAGCGCCCCAGTTGCAGATGACGATGATGATGCAGCTAATGAGGACGCCGCTGCAGAGGGAGATGCCGGTGCAGAGGGAGATGCCGCAGAGGGTGGCGCAGCGGATGCAGTGGCTGACGCCGTAGCAGGTGCCGCTGATACGGTTACAAATGCAGCGGCGGCTGCAACTGGTACAGATGCCAATGGCTGCGACACAGATTATGAGGTGACATTCCAGCGTGATTCAACGGGCCTTATCGTTCGTGGACGGCGCTATGATAACTCACTAGCTGTGCGCCTAATTGAAGAATTTGACGTACCGCGACTTCAGGTTTTGGTTGAGATCTTTATGATTACAGTCTCTCGCGACTTTAACAGACAGATTGCGAACTTGATTACTGAAGCTGTGAATGCGGCTGGCGGCAATGGCATCACCGAAGCCGCCTTACGAAGCACAACCATTACGACGCCAGGCGGCAGTATTGGCGCTGATACGCTGACCAATATCTCGCAAGCCATTGCCGGCGGCTATTCGGTAAATCTACGCTCACCTGGTGGCAATAATGGTGACCCTTTCATCTCTTCCGCCTTAAGCTTCCTTGAGAGCAACCAACTTGGACGTGTATTATCTAGCCCAACGATTTTGGTCGAAGATGGCGCGGAACGCGCGAGCATCTCTCGTACACAGGTTGCTAAGCTTATCTACACCGAGACAACAAATGACAACGGCACTGTGACAACCAACCAAGTTGAAGCAGAAGAAGAAGCGCCATTTGAACTCGTCTTGGAAGGGGTCGAGGTTTATCCTGCCAACCGCACCGTGCGGATGGGTGTGACGATTAAAAACAAGCGTTTCACAGAATCAAACATCAACGATATCACGACTGCTGCACAGGCTGACTATACAGAAGATACCATTGAGACAGCCTTCACAGCTGCGCCGGGTGATGTGATTGTTCTGGCGGGCTTAGCAGCAAACTCTGAAAACACAACCACAAGAGGTCTGCCTGGAACTACGGGAGCCATTGCCCCCTTAGCGCCGCTTGTTGGCGGCTCTGACCAAGTGTCGAGTAATGTCAGTGAGATGATCATCTTCATGGCACCAACTGTGATTGACCCCTCATCAGACTTCCAGCCTCATTCAGCTTTTAGACCGCCTGTTCCACCTCGCGATAATAGCTCTGAGCAATAAAAAGAGGGGCCAGACGCCCCTCTTTCTTTTTTCTATATCTTTAAGAATTATTCAGTTAGCAACCGCGCTGTCTCATAAAGCGCTTTAGTCTCTGCGATGTACACTGACCGGGCTATCTCGCCATTACGAAACAATTCACGCAATGCCAACATTTGCTGCTCTATATCTGCTAATTGAGAGGCGACATCATCTTGACCGGCCTGTTTGTTTTTTCGCTTCTTGCGGCGTTTAAACAACTTAAAACCACCACTTGCCTCCATGGCGTCTTCAGCAGCTGGCATAGATTCAGGCACTTGCGGCATCACAGGGGCTGTTGGCGCCTCATCAGAGATACTGCTCTCTTCGACTGCCATGGCAGCAGCTGGCCTTAATCCTCGCTTATGTTTACGCAAACGTAGCAAAGCCACAATCAGTAAAATCAGAAAGAAACTTGCCCCAATACCAATCAGGAGTAAGCCATATTGTTGTAAGAGATCGTCGGTCATGATTCGCCCTTTTTTCGCTAATAAGCCAAAATCCTATAACAGCTTGGCTGATACGTCTATCTTCTTGCATAAATTCAGGTGTTTTTGTGAAATATTTATTAACAAAATCATTGATATATATTAGTTTTTAACCATGGCTAACTCGCTCTCCTCATTTGCCCAAATTCTCCGTCCTATCGGCGGTGGGCTTGATAATATCGTTGCTGTGAAGCTGCACAGTAATGCTGTGACTGTGGCTGAGGTCAAAAACACAGGCAAAGAGATTTCTGTTCAACATCTGGCGAGTGTAGCTTTGCCGCGTGAAGTGGATTTGCAGAATTTTGCACGCCAGCAAGATATGGTGGCTGATACTATCCGCTCTATGCGAGACCAAGGCATGTTCTCCGCGCAGGATGCTGGCATTATCATCCCGCCTGGTATCTTAGCTGTGCGACAAGTGAATTTGCCCTATACCCCACCAAATGAGCTTGCCAAAGAAGGCCGTTTCCTTGATTTTTGGGTCGAAGCAGAACCTGATTTAGCCAAATATGAAGACCCGTTCTTCACCTACACAGTCCTTGTCAGCTCAGAAAATGATGATTTGACGCGTGTGGTTCTTGCCTATGCCGAGGAGGCTGTTATCCGCCCGTGGGCCGATTTGCTACTTGCCTCTCACCTCAACCCTGTCTTTCTTGAAGTGGAAGCTATGGCGCTGGCGAATTATCGCTATGCCACACTACCAAGAGATGAAAAGAGACAGTCACAAGCGGTGCTCCATATCTCTGATAACCGCCTTGAAATTATTGCGTTTCAACAAAATCGCTTTCACACCATCAAGTTAGAGGTCAGTGAATTTGATCTTATCCTGTTAAAGGAAATTGAGGCTGTAGACGACCTAGATAGCGAGTTCTGGGATGAGGTTGGTGGCCGCTTAGCGAATACCATGAAACAAGCGGTTCTGTTTTTGCAGGAAGAGCTTGATTTTGCCCCCTTCTCCATTCTGTATATTGCTGTTGACACGCCAGCCGCGACTAATCTTGTAAAATTATTGGATAAGCATTTTACGTTAGCGCCGCTATCGCTGTGGAACACAGCTGAAGGGGTAACGACATCACAATCGGTGTCTGACTTGCTTGCCCAAATTCCTAACAAGTCACTATTTGCGTCAGTCTTTGGCTTGGGACTGCAGCGGCTGGGCACATTTGGCTCGCCAGATAACACATTGTCGCGTCTCAATATTCTACCAGCGGCTGCAACCTTATTGCGCAATCGGCAGGTTGGTGTCATATCGCGCACTTTGGTGAAAATGTGGCTGTTCCTCTTTATCCTGATGGGGTTATGGACGGGCGGCCTCGTATTACCACAATATCTTGAAAGTCAGGCCGGAAGCCGCGGTTATGATGCTATCGCAGCTGATGCGCAAGCGACACAGGCGCAGTTGCAGTCTGTGAATAATCAAGTACAGAATCTCGATTCAGAGCTCGCCGCCCTTAGCACAGAATTGCGCCCAAGAGGACGGGTTCAATTCATGGATACATTGCCAGATTTGGTCCCAGATGGTGTTGAGTTAGATACACTTCAAGTCGTGAATGCTACAACATTAACCATGACAGGAAGTGGTCGCACCCAAGAGGCGATCAACCTATTTGTAACGGAATTATCAAATTCTGGACTCGCCAATAACCCACAGGTGAATTTAACACCGCCAAATGACGGGCAAACCTATTTTGGCTTCACCTTATCAGCGGTCATTATCCGCGAAGATTAAGGGATGTAGCGTTAAATGTTTGATCGTTCAAAGAAAAAACAAGCCGCACAGCAAATGCAAGTTGCCCCTGAGGCACTTGCGCTTCTGCAAGCCATGCAAGCTGGTCAGCAAATGGCACAGCAACAGCAGATGATGATGCAGCAGCAGATGGGTCAACCACCGATGGGCCAGCAGCCCATGGGGCAGCAGCCGGCAATGATGCCGCAACAACCTATGATGCAACCGCCCCAGACCGAGATGGCACCACAGGCATCAATGCCTGACCCACAGATGATGGCACAGCCTGGCATGGCCGCCGCACAGCCTCAGATGTCACCGATGCAGGCACCTGTTGCTGAACAAGCTGCACCCCAAATGGCGCCAACCGCGCCTGCGATGATGGCACCAAACGCCTTTGCACAAACCCCTTTTGCACAAGATATGTCACCACAGACTGAGCCAGCGATGATGGACGAGGCCGGCGCACCAGCGATGGGTGTCACAGGGATTGGCGCTCCTCTAGCTCCGGCTGCACAAACAAAGGCACAAAAGAAAGAAGCAAAACGCCAAGCACAGCAGCAGGCGAAAGCAGATAAAGAAGCGAAAAAAGCGGCCAAATTAGCCGCCACTAAAGAAAAAGCAGAGGAAAAGAAACGCGCGAAATTACGTAAAAAACTCGCAAAAACAAGGTTTTCTCGTGCGCGCTATCTAAGAGAGGCAAATGGCAATGCCATCGCCGGTGTCGTATTATGGGTATTTATTATTCTTATCTTCACCGTTGGGCCTTTCATGTTGAACACCACCTATTTGATCCCAACGACGAATGAAAATCTTCGGATTATCAATGAGGTAGATAATTTAAAACGCTCGGTCAGACAGAACCAACCGCAAATCTCAGCGATGCTTGAAAAACGGAAACAGAAAGAAGCCCAGATTGCCTCTTTCACCACCAGCTTTACACCGCAAGCGCAAGCACAAGCGCAGCTTGAATCGCTTGTCACTCAGCTTGAAGATGCTGGCATGGAATTAACGGAACAAGCGATCACACCGCTTGGGTTACCGGCACAACGGATTGTGGGTACAACCCTCACTATTTCAGCTGAAGGGGATTACCTAGATTGGTTGCGCATCCGTAATAAATTTATCCGCTCCCAGCGCGCTGTTAGCATGCCAAGCGAGTCTATCATTATCAATGAAGAAACGGGCAATGTGATAATTGCGGCGCAAATTGTGCTGCCGTCAGCGCCTTAACGCCGAATGAGCTATTCTCCCGCGTGATTCCAACCAGATTTGTGTAAAAATGAGTGCCATGCATTTGAATTTATGCTTTATTAATCAAAACGAATTCACAAAGTCATAAGTGAGGCGCCTTTTATGAAACAGCAGATCATCAGATCCCTTTCATCATTGGTTCTGCTTGCCTCACTCTCAGCAGCTCCGACAGTGCCAGCCCTTGCGCAAGATAACTCATTACGCGCGCCGGAAGTTCTTGATTTGGATGATCCGTTTGCCCGTGGCATCAACCGTGCGGCTGACCAGGCTAGTGGCGGGCTGAATTTGCCATCACCAGGGAATATTGGGGCCACAGATGCCAAAACAGGGGCCGCGTTATTAGGCGCCTCGAAGCAAGAAGCGCTCGCTGTCTCTCTCTATCGTGTCGCAGCACTTGCAGTTGCAAAAGGGCGGTCTCGTGGTCAGATTTTTGAAGAAAGCAACCAAGGGGTAAGCGAGGGTTCACGTCCTGAACTTCCTTATCTACGGCTTGGTACATTTGGCTCTGCCGCTGAAGCCCGCCAAGTGGCTATTAACCTCAAATCATTGCTCGAAGATTATATTGGTGGCCACTTTATCCTGCGCAGCTCTGCTGTGTCTGTTGATCTTGATATTGGCCCGACGCCATCTGTTTCTCATGCTGAGAATTACTGTGAGTTGATGCTGAAATATTCAAATGGTTTGGTGCAAGATTGTTACGCCGTTCTTGAATATCCAGGTTATGAGCCATTGGAGACCTTTACTTCTACGGCAATGCTGCGTGTGTCAGCTGATGCTGTACGGTCAGTCATCTCTGATGATAGCGTATTTGACCTTCAGAACTCGGCCAATCAACTTTTACATGTGAAGGAAGGTGATAGACTTGGCACCTCCGGGCACCAAATTGTAAAAGTTGTCCCATCAGGGGTGATCCTCATGTCAGATGATGGGTCCATTGCAACCTTGCCATTGGATTATCTGCCAGAGGCTGATTACCAGCCACAGAACACGGCTGGCCAACCTGATGGCACAATCACGCCGCCACAACCGCCGCAGCCACAGGGATAGGCACCGATGGCCATCTATGAAAATGAAGTTGCTGACAAGGTTATACGTGTTCTGCAGGCCGCAAACCGTGTTGATAATCAAAAATTACTAGACGCCCGCGCCTCGGCAAATGGGGCCAGTGATGTGCTGGTCCAACTTATTCGCAATGATGGTGTTGAAGAGGAGCTTGTTCATACCGTTATTTCGCGTGCCTATGCACTTCGTCGTACCACGCTAGAAGCCAAACAGGTTGATGTCCGCGCCCTCCCCCTCATTCCTAAACAATTCATCGATGACCACTTGGCAATGCCATACGAGGTTGAAGCCCGTTTTCTGCGTGTGGCGATTGTTGACCCATCGACAGCGTCATTAGCGGGACAGCTCAAAAACCTCTCAAACTTTAACATTGAGTTCCAGCTTATCACGCTGACTAATTTTGAGAATCTGCGGGGTCATGAGCGGATTAAAGCGGTTCTTGATGCGGCTGAGAAAAAACAAAAAGCAGAAGCCGAAGTCATCTCTGCCAAGCGACGCTCAAAATTCCCGATTGATGATGATGGATTGGTTCCTGAGTTTTGTGACCATATCTTACATTCAGCGATTGATACAGGCACCTCAGATATTCATATTGAGCCCTATCGTGATATTGCCCGCATCCGCTTTCGCATTGATGGCCGGTTGCAAATTCGCCATGAATATACCGAATATGCCTATAAGCATTTCCTTGGTATTATTACGCGTTTTAAGATCCTAGCTGATTGTGACATCTCAGAGAAACGTTTGCCGCAAGATGGTGGTATCACAATCCATTATGGTGGTGAGGATATCGATTTCCGCTTTAATGTTCTTCCGGGCAAATATGGCGAGCGTATCGTCATGCGTATCTTGAAAGGTGATCCATCTCTATCACTCAGCCGCATTGGTTTAACGCAAGAAAATTACAATAAGATTGTTGATGCAATCACAGCCCCGCAAGGGATGGTGCTTGTGACAGGTCCGACAGGCTCTGGCAAGACAACCACGCTCTATGGCTGCTTGCAGCACATTAACGAGCCTGAAACCAATATTATGACTGCTGAAGATCCAGTGGAATATTATCTGGAAGGCGTGGCTCAGACACAGGCCAATGAAAAAATTGGCATGACCTTTAACGCTATCTTGCGTGCTTTCTTGCGTCAGGACCCTGAAGTCATCCTTGTGGGTGAGATCAGAGACCAAGAAACTGTTGAAATCGCCGTGAAAGCGGCGCTGACGGGTCACTTACTTCTTTCAACATTGCACACCAATGATGCGGTATCGACCATTACGCGCTTGATGAATATGGGCGTGCCCCCCTTTATGATTGCAGCTGCCACTAGCTTGATTATGGCACAGCGCCTCGGGCGGCCAAATTGTCAGAATTGTCTAGCGCCTGACCCACAAGCCACGCCTGAATCGCTCAAGAAAATTGGGTTCACTGAAGAGGAAATCCCGAACATTGAGCCAAAAATTGGCGTTGGTTGTGATAAATGCGGTGGTTCAGGCTATAAGGGGCGCCGCGGTGTTTATGAAGTGATGCGCATCAATCCTGAACTGGAAGAAGCGATTTTGCGCCAAGCATTGGCACCAGAATTGCTAGAGGCAGCGCGCGCTGATGGGTTCCGGACAATGCAGGAAATCGCGCGCGACTTTGTACGAGATGGCATTTTCTCTATCGCTGAATATACCCGAATCTTGGTATTATAGAGGTGAGTGATGGCAGCCGAATTGCAAAAGAAATTCACCTATAAGGGCAAGAAAAAAGGCAAAAAAGTCAAAGGTGAGATTGAAGTTGCAGGCTTGATGCAAGCCAAGAAAGCTTTGCGCGAAGAGGGCATTAGAGACATCACCTTAAAAGAGATTAAGCCAAAGCAAAAATCCGCGCTTGATATTGAAATTACCTGGGGCCCCTTTGGCGCTATCCCTGCCAAGGAAATTTTGGTTTTCACCAAAAAAATCTCAACCATGATGCGGGCTGGCTTGCCAATTGTTGAAGCGATGATTTTGGTATCCACGCAGACGAAAAATGCCAATTTGAAGCGTGTGAATAATGATATGATCACGCGGCTCAATGGCGGCGCGTCATTATCCCAATCATTTCGGGCGCATACCCGTTATTTTGATAATGTCTATTTGAACATGGTTGAAGCTGGCGAGATTTCAGGTCGCCTTGATACCTTCTTGGATCGCCTAACCGAAATGCTTGAAAAACAGCAGACCATTAAGGCGGGCATTAAATCAGCCCTATTCTACCCGATTACCTTGGTGGTCATCACTGTCACGATTTCCTATTTCATGCTGACCAATGTGGTGCCCACATTCCAGGAGATGTTTGAAGGGCTAGGCGCAGAACTTCCCGCCCCAACACAGGCGATTGTGGATGCATCGAACTGGATTCAAAAAGGCGAAAATGTGGCGCGTGTCATTTCAACCGCTTTTGCAATCTTTCTCCTTAATAAGTTTCTGTCGAAATATATGTATATTATCCGCAAGATTAAATCGATCATCGCGCTTCGTTTGCCATTGGTTGGTGATATCATTGTGAAATCGACCGTCGCGCGTATGTCGTTGCTATTGGCAAATCTGCTTGCCGCCGGGGTCACAATTGTTGAGGCGCTGAAAGTGTGCTCGACGGTATCAAAAAATGTCCAATTCGTGGAAGCGATGGATAGAATTCAAGAGAAAATTGTCACAGGTGCCCCGCTCTCGCAGCTATTTGCGAATGAGAAGGTATTTCCTATCGCGCTATCACAGCTCATGGCAGTGGGAGAACGCACCGGTAATATGGATGAAATGCTGGAATCCATTGCCAAATATTACGAGGAAGAATTCCAAGCGGTTGTCGATGGTCTCTCAACAGTCATTGAACCCCTCATGATTGTGTTTGTTGGCGCGATGATTGGGGCCATGGTAGTTGCGCTTTATCTTCCTATCTTCTCTGCTGGCGATGCCTTTGCGGGATAAGTGATGAAAGCAGCGTTTCAAAAATGGCTATCTGTGACGCTACTCAGCTTGGTACTTCCATCTGTCTTAGCCGTTGCCATCCTTGCTGATTTGTTTGGTTTGCGTGTTTCTGGGCGCGATCTCTCACTTGATATCTATACAAGATTAGCGCCATTTGCCGCTGAGACCGCATTGGCAGAACAAATGGTCTTTGTTGACATTGATGAAGAGAGCCTCGCCACCTATGGGCAATGGCCTTGGCCACGTCAATATATGGCTGTTTTACTGCAAAATATTGGCCTGCAAGAGCCTGCTGCCATTGGATTTGACGTGCTCTTCTCAGAAGATGACAGGTTCAATGCACCTGCTATCGAAGCACTTGGGGGCCTAGAAACAGGCAGCCTGACTGATGTGTTGCCAGATGGAGATGGCTTATTTGGAGAAATGCTCTCTTATACACCCTCTATTGTTGCCTTTAGCCTGACGTCATCTGAGGGAGCAAATGACCCGTACCTGCCGGCGTCTGTTTCAGTCATTGGCGAAGCGAATATGCCGCTGCTGGCAGCTGATAATCTGTTGTCACCTGTGCCAAAATTACAAACCGCACCAGGTTCAGGCTTTGTCAGTCTAGCACTTGAGCGAGATTCAATTGTCCGGCATGTGCCTATGCTAGCGCGTCTTGGCACTGGGTCAGATGCGAGATTAGTCCCCTCTATCAGCCTTGAGATGCTGCGCGTAGCACAAGGGGCACGCGGCCATATCCTCAAAATCTCAGAAGATACAGGCACAGCCAATAATCAATTACGCACAGGGCGCGTTATCCTGAACCTTGATGAATTTGGTCGTTTGCCGCTCCATCATGGCTATTCAGACAGATTCACCACCATATCAGCCCGCGATGTCTTTGAGGGGCGCAATTTAGAACGGTTGCAAAATGCATTTGTGTTGGTGGGGGCGTCAGCCGCCGGCTTGAAAGATATTCACTCCACCAATCTAGAGGCAGCCATTCCTGGTGGGTTAATCCACTTACAAGCGCTTCATCAAATGCTATCTGGTCATACATTGCGCTCCTCTCAGCTAACTATTTTCGCTGAGATTATGGCAGCCTTCCTTGCCTCTGTTCTGCTATCTATTATCATCCTCACCATTTCGGTCAAACTCTCTGCTTTGTTTGTCGTGGCGGCAGCGGCAGGCTTTGCCTATGCTGATTTTTGGTTGTTTGTCGAACATCAAATTGTGACAAATGCAGCCATAAGCCTGACACAGCTAGCTCTTGCCTCACTCACATTGCTGCTCTATCGCGCGTTACGTGAAGAAGCAAACCGCCGTCAGCTTCGTGGAGCCTTTGGACAATATTTGTCCCCTGATATGGTGAAAGAAATTGAACAAAGTGGGCAGTCACCAGAATTAGGCGGTGTCACAACCCCGATCTCGGTCATGTTTATGGATGTGAGAGGTTTTACAACCTTATCTGAAACGCTGTCGTCACAGCCCCAAACACTCACCAAAATCATCAATATCATCCTTGATGAATCAACCAAGGTAATCATGGCTCATGGCGGTACCTTGGACAAATATATCGGTGATGCCATCATGGCCTTTTGGAATGCGCCCGTGCCTCAGCATGACCATGCAAGACGCGCTGTTGATGCTGCCATCGCACTAGAAGCTCATTTACCAAAGATCAATGACATCTTGCGCCCCCATTTACCAGAGGCACTCTCAGATCATCAGATTCGGATTGGCATTGGTATTGCCACTGGCGAGGTAGTTGTTGGTAACTTTGGCTCTCAATCACGCCTGTCTTATTCTGTTGTCGGAGATACCGTCAATTTGGCAGCTCGTTTAGAGCCATTTGGCAAACAAACGGGGCTCGCCCTCGCTTTTTCACATGCGACGGCAACAGACGCCACACATGAGGATGTGATTGCCATCAATGCTATTCCTATTCGTGGTCGCGTAGAAGCTGAAATTGTTCACAGCTATTGCCCCCTCTCGCCAAAGACCAGAGCGCTTCACGATCAACTGGTTGCGCTTTTCACAGCGCCCTCAAATAGCTTATCTGCCGATTATGAGCCGCTCCGTCAGCAGCTGGCAGAAACGACAGATTATCCCGCAAGCCTTCTAGCCTATTATGATGAGCAATTTAGATCATTTGCATCTAATTAATCTTTGAATTAAAACTGTATTAGCACACAATATTTAGGATCAGCCTGATGCGTAAATTGCTTACACTCCTCGTTCTTGCCAGCCTACTTCCTGCCGGGTTTGCTCACGCGCAGGACACAATAGCTGTGACAGAAGAAGAAGCCTTTGATGCAGTCTTCGCTGATCCTGGCAATGTTCTCTTGAATTTCCAGCTCGCTTCAATTCAGTTGAAAAATGGCAATTTGAAAGAAGCAGCTGGTACATTAGAGCGTATTTTGATCCTATTGCCGTCGAATGCTGAAGCACAATCATTGCTTGGCGCGGTGCAATTACGCCTTGGCAACAAGCCAGAGGCAGAACGGCTCTCACAATTGGTGCTTGCCAATGATGACGCAACGCCAGCACAAAAGGCAGATGCGCAGCAGATTATCCAACGTATTGAAGATGAGAAAAAAGCCTATAATTTCACTGGCTTTGTTGCGGTCGGTGGCGGTGTTGCTGACAACCCTGAAGGCGGGTCTCGTGAAAATAAAGCAGAAGGTGGTGGCACCTTCTCAAAGCGGGCCAATGCTGAAGAGTTTCAAACAGCGACTGTAAATATCAATTTGAAGCGCCGGCTCATCTCGCAATTACCACAAGATATCAATCTAAGCCTGAACCTCTACACAAGGGACTATACGACTTATGATGCGGGGGATTTGGCTACATTTGGCCTAACAGCGCTCTATAGTGATACCTTCTCATCTGGTTTATTGCGCACCTCCCTTGGGGCAACACGCATCCATATTGATGATGCTCATTATATGAATTCTTATGATGGCCGCGTCACATACATCCAATCATTGCCCTATGGCCTCTCAGGTCGTGCTGGCCTATCTGCGACACGGCAGGTGGCAAAGGCCAAGCCTGATGGCACTGGCACGGATAAGTCAGGGAATGTGAAATCGCTTACCGCTGGCATTTCACGCGCGCTAGGACCGGGCAACCTGTCACTTGATGCGCGTGCGGCGACAGGCAAGGCCACAGATATGAAAAATGCCAAGAAAACTAATGGTATTTCTATGACCTATGCCACACAAATCATCCCAGGCCTTACATCTGTGACGCTTGATTATGCTGAAGATAAATACCGCGCGCTTGATACGATTTATTCAACGACCAAGAAGCGTAAGGATAAAATCTCAACTATCCGTTTTAGCTATATGATTGGTCTATCATCGCTAGGCGCACCTAATGGTACAGAGCCTTATGTGAATTTCTCTGGTAAATATGCCAGTGCGAAGTCCAATATCGCGAACTTCACAAAATATTCTGGTGATGCAAGCCTCACCTACACACAGCCTTTCTAAGACGCCGTCTGCGCTTTGAGCTGCCTAACGGCTTTGCGTAATGCTGCCATATCTTGTTTCTGTGGCAGCATAATTGTGTCGTCTGCGCCAGAGAACCGGTGCTGATAAATAGCACTGGCATATTGATAGGCTTGCTGGGCCAAGGCACGACTAAATGGCGTCAGACGCATTGTATAACGCAACAGGCTAAGCCCTTCTTCACGGGGCCCACAAAGTGGCTGTAAAGCGGCCTCTAATGCTCGTTCTTCATGGGGCCGCACCTGTTTCTGTGCTGTGGCAAGACGCCAAGCTAAGGCCATCACAAAAAGGATGGTGACACCTATGCCAATGACCGCGAGCAATAAAGCAAAATTATCGGCATTGCTCGCAGAGGCGCTGTCGCTCGCATCATCATCACCATAATTCATAATGGCAAGCGTGATGCGCAAATTCAGAGAATCCGCATATTGATAAATCTGGCGAGCTCTGTCCCAGATGTCAGGCTCCGTTGGCTCTACCTCTAGGTTTCTTCCGGCAAAACTTTGGCGTCCAAATTCAATTTGCCCTTGGAACCTCTCACCAGATAGGCGCATTACCTGTAAGGTGGGATCCACCCGATGCCAGCTGCCATCTTCGCGCTGATATTCAACCCAGGCATGGGCATCTGATTGCGAAACCAACCAAAACGACCCATATTGGTTCCAATCTCCGCCAAGATAACCAACCCCGACATGAGCAGGTACGCCGCCGGCACGCAGCAAAGTCGCCATGGCCGTTGCAAAATAACTACAATAGCCACTCTTTTGCGCAAAAAAGAAAGCATCGAGCGCATCTTGTTCCGGATAAGATACTTGGGTGCTGTAGGTGAATTCATCACGGAATTGACGCATGATCTCGTCTATGAAGTCCTGTTCAGAGGGGAAGTCTTGCCGTAACGCAGCGCCATAGGCAACAAGCTCTGGATTGGCATCTCCCAGCGCCAATGACGCAGGATAGGCATAATCATGAGATGATGATAGCCGCCCTTGAATTGTCACCTTTTGCGGATTTTGCCCAGATTGCAACAGCGCTTCACCATATTGATTAAACCCATAGCCATGAGATGACGCAAACACCGCATCGCCAGCCCAGCCAGGCATCGGTAAAACATCCATCTCATGCGTATCAGGCACAATGTCAAATTTGGCCATGTCAGCATCTGAGGCAGGCGTGAAATCAGGACGAATTTGATTATCTGGGACACGACGCCATTGATCACCAGCTAGGCTTGTAAGGCTATAGACTCGCCAATAGTCAGGTGCACCCTGCCCCTCTATAAGCGGTATCGCGCGAAACGCCACATCACTACTTTGCAACAGATTTGCCATACCACCGGGGCGTAATTCATCCGTCAGGCCAATATCTCTATCAGCGGTCTCAAACCCCGGAACGAAGCCCGAATTAATGCGAGGAATGACAGAGAACAACCCCACAATCACAGCCGCTATCACAAAGGAACCTGTGATAATCGGCAACCAGCGGATAGTCAGAGTTTCAAGGCGGAACCCTGTCAGCGCGGTTGTATACCACAGCAAGAAGGCCAACAGCCATGCCACAAGACCAAGCAGGATGATAAATTGCACCTGATAGATAAAGACGGACCCCACTAGGAAAATCGTTGGACATAACCCGGCAGGTGAGAGGCTTGTTTCTGCTTGATGCGCGGCTTTGCCTTGGTCTAATCGCCAAGTGAATGGCAATAAGGTGATGAGCAATAAGATAAAGAAATCAGCTGTTTTCACTGGCACAACCAACGTTGCCCCATAGATAAAGGCGGATAGAACAGGTAGTTGCAGCCACCAACGCTGTATAGATGACACCGCCCAAGAGGCCGCCCAGAATAGCCATAAAAACCACCCAATCTCCAAAGATAGCACAAGCATCAATGGCATTTGCCACAAGGCCAATCGCTGGAATACTGAGCGTGATTGTAAGACCTTGCCAATCATGCAGCCACCTCATGAGAGGTAAGCCCCGATGGGGCCTGACAGTGTGCTAAACTGCGCAAGGCGATCATGGTATCTTGCGGTTGGTAAAGTGCAATCTGGCCATCTGGCAATTGTAATTCAAACGCAAAGCCTTGCTGGCTAGCTTGCAAAACACCAGCACATAAAACTGATAACGCCTCTTCAAAGGCGAGATGGCGCACTCTATCAAAATGCAACTTGACTAAATCTTGTCCAAGATTGGCTCCTGTCTTGTATAAGAGCCTATCTTTTGAGGCATAATGTTTCCAGCTTATGCGAGATAACGGCACGCCTGGTACCCAGCTCTCAAGGCTATCAGCATTAAATTGACCCTCTTCATCAATTTCCTCACCACTCAGATGAGGCGTTCCTGCCATTAGGCTAGCCAGATGCGCAAAATCAGGACGTGGCGCAACATCTATCCGTGGAGGCGTAACCCATTGCCAAGCGCGAACAAGGCCAAAAGGAAAGCTAGTCTCTACCAGAAAAGGCGGCGGATAATGTGTGCCGCGTTGTTCTGGTGTAAACGTCATCTCATGCGGGGTGCGAATGGCTGTGATTTGTTTAACCTTACCAATCGTGACAGCAACATCATACAAACGCGCTTTGCCATCCAAACAAAAGGTAAACTGGCTTGGTGCGCCACATAAGGCCACTTTATCTTCGATATAATAGCTGGTGAGCTTATCTAAATTTATCGCTGACCAAATCACTGATAGTAAAAAGATAACAAATAAGGCGACGGATAAGAGCAAAAGCATATTATTCTGCACCCGCACTGAAATGGCAAAAACACCAAAGACGGCTAGCCCTGCCATAAGGCCATGACGCGTTGGCAATGCATAGAGCCGGCGCCAATTGATCACTTCAATTGGGGTGCGTCGTAGCGAAATTGCCCGAGATATCTTATGCGCCACTGACATGCTTGTTGCCTCACTCGCCTCTTACGGAACAGCTACCTCTGACAACACATCTTGCATGCGGGCACGCAACGCGGCCTTATCGCCTCGGCCCAAACGATGAGCCAGGCTATGAGGTACCAGCCGCTGAATATCATCAGGCACCACATAGTCCCGCGCTTGCAAAAATGCTTGTGCTTTGGCGAGCTGTAATAATTGCTGGCGATACCGCACTGATAGGGTGATTTGACAACGCGTCTCAATGTCATCTGAGAGACGCAACAAATAATCTAATATATCCTCATGAATGGTGATGGCACTGACCTGCTGTTGAAGGGCAATCACCTTGTCAGCTGTAATCATAGCGGGCAATGGCTCCGCACGGCGTTTTGGGGCTGTCAAAATAGATTTTTGAACATCCCTATCGGGGCGCCCCACGGAAATAGATAGCGAGAAGCGATCAAGCTGTGACTCTGGCAGCTCGAATGTCCCAATCTGTTCTTTTGGGTTTTGTGTCGCAATCACCAAAAAAGGCGCAGGCAGCGCTAATGTTTCTGTGTCGATTGAGACCACACGTTCTTCCATGGCTTGCAGCAGGGCTGATTGCGTCTTAGACGGCGCCCGATTTAATTCATCTGCTAGCAACATTTGGGTAAAGACAGGCCCTTTTTTGACAGTGAATTCATTGGTTTCACGGTCAAAAAGTGACAGCCCCGTAATATCAGCTGGTAGCAGATCATTGGTGCATTGTACCCGGCTGAAAGAGAGGCCGAGCGCTTGCGCCAAGGCAGCCGACAGGCTCGTCTTACCAGAACCTGGCACATCCTCGATCAAGAGATGTCCATCAGCCAATAAACAAATCAGGGCCAATTCAACAGCGTCTCGGCGCCCTTGAAATACGGTTTCCACCGCCGTAATGATAGGAGCTAAATCTGCCTGATAGACCGGTTCAATAGGTGACGACGCCATTCGCTGATCCTTATTCTCTGACAATCTGTCATTAGACTAAAATAATTCGTTGTTATGAATAACTCATATACGACAAAAGACAAAGGATGGTTGGCAAAACTATGCCTTTGCATAAGCGAAAAGGCTTTTCCTTGACAGGCTGCTGCTGGCATTCAAAAGTGGGGCGAGTATTACAATATGAGGCCTCAGGGAGGGGTAGCATGTCAAAAGTAAGCTTCACAAGAATGGATGAAGGAACAGAAGCTGATTACGCGCTGTTACATAAACTCGAACAAGATTATGTTTCGGCGCTGCCCGCGCGCATTTTAAAAGCGCTAGAGGGATTGGACGATACACTTGCGGGCTACCAAGTCACTCGCCTTGAGCATTCCTTGCAATCAGCGACAAGAGCCGAAGCAGATGGTGCTGATATTGAATTAGTTGTCGCCGCCCTCATCCATGATATTGGTGATGATCTCGCGCCTGAAAATCACTCGCAGATGGCAGCTGCCATCATTCGCCCCTATGTGCGGGCAGAGGTCACCTGGATCTTAGAGATGCACGGCCTGTTTCAGATGAAATATTATGCTGACAAGCTTGGCTTAAACCCTGATGAAAGAGAGCGTTATCGCGACCATCAATGGTTTGATTCCTGTGAGCAGTTTTGCCGTGATTGGGATCAAATGTCATTTGACCCCAGCTATGAGAGCAAGCCGCTCTCTTATTTCGCGCCAATGGTGCAAGAGATTTTCTCACGCCCTGCCTTTGATCCTGAGATCATTCAGGAACACGCATAGAAATAGGAAGGGCCGCTTAATTGCGGCGGCCCACCTCATGCTTTTCTACACGTGCTCTTTTGTGGATATTCGGATCTGCAGATGTCACGGATACCATAATATTGGTAGACCCTAAAATCCCATCAATCACCTCAACCCCATCTGTGATAGAGCCAAGTGAGCTGTTTAATGTTGCCGTTGCCAGGATATCTGAGCCACTCATATAGGTGGCTTCATCCAACTGAACCTCAAACACTTCTTGGTTCACATTAAGAGCCATATCAGTATCGTCATCATATCCAACTTGAGGCCGGCCTTGTAGATCACGGTCAGTAAAGCTACTGCTCAAATCGCCATAGACCACATTGTCAATTTCAAGCCCTTCAATGGAGAATGAACCTGTCGCCTTGGCAGTATCATAGACAATGGTATAATTATAGCTCGCCGTCCCTGCGGCAGAGGAGGAATCACCGCGCGGCTGGAAAGACAGGCCTGAGCCTTGGAATGTCACCGAACCTGAATAGGAATCAGAGACCAGATTACCAAATGCAGGGTCTAAATCCGCATGGTTCAGATAGAATCCCCCACTGCCATCAGGGAGCAGCTTCATATATTCAGGAGAGCCCCCTGAGGCGAGCATTGAAATTAATTGCGTGTCTAAATAGGCATAATTGATATCTGTTGGGATATCTGTGACATCAATCCCTTGCGCTTCTAATTGCGAGAGCAAATCAGAATTCTCAAGAATAAGGGTAAATAGGTCACCAATCGCAACCTCTGTCTCACCATTTGCTGCAAATTGTGCGGTTGCTTCTTCTGTGAAATCAGCAATCACCTGCTCTTGTTCTGTTAAGAGTGGTGCGATGGTTGTGGCAACAGCTGTGGCGGTTGTTGCTGTGGCCTGCTCCTCTTCTGAAGCCGCTTCGACAGATGCTTCACTCAACACATCATCAATATCCGCCGCGCTTAATTGGAAGGGTTCAGCAACTGCGCCGCCTGAAGAAATAGACGTCCCCCAACCAGGCTGGATAATATCGATCGGAATAGGGTTAATCACTGAGGTCACTGAAATCGCGCCTGATAGAAGGAAAACATTTGAATCGCCATCATCATCAACGCGGCCCGCGACGGTTGTACCGCGAATAGAGGCTGTTGCATTTGGCAATTTCAACGTCATGGCATCAGGGCTTTTCTTCGAAATCTTACCTGAAATGAACTTAAAGGCACCCTTTTTGACAGAGGCTGTTAAGCTTGCCGCTTCTGTACCTGAGGGGTCATAGATAAATTCATCAAACACCAAGACCGCATTAGGCCCAATCGTAAATACTGTCTGGTCTTTGAGGAGGATTTGCAGCGAGGTCTCTGGCCCTGTGGTAATCTCATCATCTAAATAAATCGGATCACCAATGCCAGCGACGCGGCCAATAGATTGCCCATCAGGTGCCACATAACTGATCTCCACCGGCCCCGAACTAGCCGCAACCACCCCTGAGATGGGGCGTTGCAATTGGGCATGCGCGAGCGAAGATGACGCAATGAGGGTCATGATGGCTACAAAGCGCATTACATAAGAGCGTAGTCTGAGATAGGTCATCATCCCCTCCTGATCAGTGGCAATATCCAAATCGATGACGCACCGTTCAATTAGCGTTACCTAATATATAGGGGAAGCCTATCTCTTTGGCAAAGTGCCAATGACCCTTTTGGGCCATAATCACGCAAATGTGATAGCGCTGGGCCTATTCTTTGCGCGTATCCCAATATTCTGTGCCGTAATCATGGAGGATTTCCTCACCTGCTGCGATATCTGAGGTGGCATAGAACCGAACAAAGCGATTATCATCATCAATTTCCCAGGCAGCATTGGCAGGTTCGCCATGATTATAGAGCATGCCATGCCCCATCATCACAAGATAATCCCCCTCCGCACCAGGTGAGTTGAACAAATAATCATTCAACCGATTAGCATCTTTGATGTCATCATCATCAATCACAAGATAGGTACAGCGCTCGATTGTTTCCCCCTCGGCAATTGGCACTAAGGCAAAGACACCATGCCCATGAATAGGAGAATCCTGTACAGCAATCTTTTTTGTTAAACTATCCATTGAGAATCAGCCTTACCACTAAGATACAACAAGTTAAATAATTGATTTTGCTTATTATTTATATGTTTATATGAAACCACACCTATGCAAAGTAGCTTCTTGTAGCTGATCTTACGCCGTTTCTCCAGAATTTTGGCTAATTTTTCCCTGCCAACACAGCTAGAGAAAATTGCCAAAAACAGCCTATTATTTCCATTTTGGAAACAGTCTTTTTATCGCTTTTCATTTTTGATCATTTTTAGATCAATAGACTATCTTCATAATAATTATATTTCAATTTTTACGCTGTATTCGATAAAAAATAATAATGAAAAAAAAGTGAAAAAAACCATTGTACTTCATTTTGCGCTGCGTCATCACATCATCACGGCAGATGGCTGGAACCTCCTCCCCCCAGCTTCTGCTGCCATCCCAACTCATGACACAATGGTGAAGAATATGGATCAGTTAATGGAATATCAGCGCAGCATGATGAATGGTTTTGTTGGCCGTTTCGTAAAGAGAATGCAGGTTGCAAACACATGTCGCGCCCTTCAAGGCCTCGACGACAGAACACTTCGTGACCTTGGCATCCACCGCGATCAGATTAAGAGCTACGTGAATGAAATGTACACAAAGTAAGCCTCAGACTGATTGCAAACAGATTTGATTGGGCTTGTAAGGTTACGCTTTTTTTCTCCTCCCTCAAAAGCGTAACATCAAAAGACAATCATGACAGAGCCCTGACAATAACCTTGTCAGGGCTTTTTCGTTATGCGCGTCCCTCTTTATCCTTTGCCGCTTGCGTTATGTCGCCTACTGCCATCAGAGACGCAATAACAGGTCGCCGCATCGCCGTTAGTGCCAAGCGCCTGATGACAGACGACCTTCGCGCACCTGCCAGCTTATGAAGCGGCGCATCCTGATGAATATGACAATCAAACCCATCAGTGACAATAATGCCGCAGTGACTTTCATCGGGGAGCATCTCTAGGGGAAAGTCGTCACCCACCGCAAAATACAGCCGATCCGTCCATGGCTTATAATCTTGCCATTTCTGATCAGCGCGGAAATCGGCGACAGACGATTTAATTTCAATCAAAGTAATTTCGCCATCTTTTGCTAGACAAGCAATATCGGGGCGCTGACCTGTCGTCAGGGTAAATTCAGCCAAGCAGCCATAACCAGCCTCTGTATAATAGCGCATCACTGCTGCGCAAATGCGGTTTGCATCCATCGCCGCCCCCTTATCTTGCTATTTCACCGTAGAAAGAGGCTTAAGGCAAGGCAATCAAAACCTCATTGCGTCGCATGATATCAGGCGTCCACGGTCCATTATAGACAGCATAATGAGCAGCGCCCGTAGAGGATAACCCTGCCTCATCCAACGCGGCCCGCAGCTTGGCTTCATGTTTCGCAAAATGGGCCTCTGCCCGCCCACCATTGGCCGGCCCATTGAACCTGATAGCGGCATAAGGCGCTGCTGGCACCTCCGCCAAAGCCACATAAGGGCTCATCGGCTCTGGCAAGTCAGATTTTTGATAAGAATTAGGCATGAAAAATCGCACCTGCCAGACATCATCTTGGCGCGTCGTGCTAACAGGTGAGGTCATGCCAATGCGAAGCCCATCTTCGTTACCACCAAAAATATAGCCGGCTAACGGGTCAAAGGCACGATTAGCGGCCCCCCGCCAACTTTGGGTTTCCACCTGCACATAGGCCACAAGTGAGGCGTCATAGGCTCGCAATTCAGCCCCCAACTCACGCAAGGGTGCGGTAGTATCGATAATCTGATAGGTTGGCCCATTATCTGCCATTGCGTGTGATATCCCAAAGATAAGCACCAGCGCCCCCAAAAGGCCCTGCATCGCCCGCTTTTGCCAAAACATAATCATACTTTTAGTACGCAGCACATGAAGAGCTGGCTTTCTACAATATGAAAGAGATTTAGAAAAAACGAAAATTGCTACTTGCTCGAAAAGATTAAACTTGCGATCGTCTAATCTGGGAGTGAGATGCGATACAGGACCATAAGACTATGATTGAGACTCTCTACGTAAAATATGGCAGCCGCCTCACAAGCGGTGTCTCCGAATATTTATATGATTATCTGTTAGCAGATGACACTTTACGGCCCTTCTTTGCGGCCGTTGATATGGATAATCTGAGAGATCACATGGCCGCTTTTATTGGCAGCCTGACAGGTGGCCCAGATATCTATGAAGGACGCTCAATGGGTGAAGCGCATGCGGCATATGAGATTAGTAGCGGTCATTTTCAGGCTGTGGCGGGACATCTTGCGAAGGCGCTTGATGATGCAGGCATCGATGCAGAGGACAAAGACATCATTCTTGCGGCTGTAAGTGGCTTGGCCCCGCAAATCATCAATCATCACTGATATTAACTATAGAGCGCATGCCCTAACACAGCACAGCCTGATAACAGCGTAAGCGCTACAATTAGACGTTTGAATTGCGCATCATGCAAACCTTGAAACAGCCATAGCCCCACACGCGCACCAATCACGGCGCTTATCACCGCTATGAGGCTATGCGCTATTAATGAGGGTTGCTGATATCCCCCATGCCACGCTAGCAGCGAGATGGCCAAACTTACCATCACCATATTATAGGATTGGATAACAGCGCGCATCTCTACTTTGGGCAGGGCGCGCATTGCTAGCCACATGGTTGGCAAGGCACCAGATAACGAAGCCAAGCCGCCTAGAAACCCCCCAATGGCCCCGATAATCCGATCGAGATAAGGATATGACCCACTCAGCTGAGGCAATTGGTTAGCACAGGTAAAATAGCCGCCATACCCCACCAGCATCACCCCTACCAATATTCGCAAGAAAATAGCATCTATGGCTGCCAAAGCCAGAATCCCCAACGGCACACATAACATGCCTGGTAATGTAAAGTTTGCCGCCAACTGCCATGAGGTACGAAGCTGAGACCGCACCGCCCAAAGTCCCATCATCCCACTGATGAATGACATGAGGAATATAATGGCAACCGCCTCTGCTGGCGGTAGAATGTTTAAGAAAAATCCAAGCGCAAATAGTGCTGTGCCAAACCCTGCCAAGCCATTAACAAAGCCACCGACGAAGCCGCCCAACATTAAGATGAGATAGAATAACAATCAGGTCCCTTTCTTTTTTTGTGGTAAGTCTTGGCTGATACCACACGCTACTCTATTCTATCACGCGGATGGCGAATAGCGGAGAAATGAATGCCAAGCCTTTATGTGGATGCTGATGCCTGTCCTGTGAAAGATGAAATTGCGAAAGTGGCTATCCGCCACCAGATACAAACCATCATGGTATGTAATGGCGGTATCCGCCCGCACCCCCACCCTCTTATCGCTTTGCAAATCGTGGCATCTGGCCCAGATGAGGCAGACAAATGGATTGATACCGAAATTCAATCGCAAGATATTCTTGTGACAAATGATATTCCCTTGGCGGTGAAGGCTGTGGCAAAGGGGGCCTTTGTCTTGCGCCCAGACGGGTCTGTGATTGATGAAAAAAATAGCGGCATGATACTTGCCAGCCGTGACTTGATGGCAGATATTCGCAGCTCAGACCCCTTTCACCAGAGTAAGGGACGCCCCTTTAGCAAAGCCGATAGAGGACGGTTTAGCCAAATGCTTGACCAGCTATGCCGCCGCATAACATCATAAGGATAGGCCAGCCATGACATCTCGTTACATCTATAAAATTTGTCCAACTGATATCTGGCAAGCTGCAGAGGCAGAAGGCCATTTTACGGGGGCTGGCATTGATTTAGTCGATGGCTATATTCATTTCTCAACCGCCTCACAAGTAGCTGAGACCGCACATCTGCACTTTACAGCACAAGAGGGGCTAAGCTTGATTGAGATTGATAGCCATAAACTAGACATAACTTGGGAGGAGTCTCGTGGGGGGCAATTATTCCCGCATCTCTATGATAAATTACCGCTGTCAGCTGTGGTTCAAACTTGGTCGCTATCCGTGGGGGCCGATGGACGTCATATCCTTCCTGCTTTTACACCAGAATAAGAGAGTGCCATGAGTGATAACCCAACCCTTGACCAAATGAATCAGATGATTGAAGCCATTTTTGCGAGAACTGACCAGTTTCTGGCCACGCATGGGCTGGCGCAGCCTGGTGATCGCACAGGGTTTGTTGAGCTACTGCGTTTGGTTTTTGACGCTGATGAGGCAGGGCGCGCTATTTATGCCTCTATGAATGATGAACTATTTGACCAACTATGGAAGATGTATCAAGGCCGTAACAAGGGTGATGTTGCCTTTGATGTAAGCCACTAACGCAAAACAGCGCCCCTTTTTCAAGGTGGCGCTGCTTTTGCATAAGATGGTGGAGCGTACTAGGATCGAACTAGTGACCCCCACGATGTCAACGTGGTGCTCTCCCGCTGAGCTAACGCTCCGTCATCTTTGTCATCTTGCGATGCAAGAGACTTGTTATTTAGGGGATAGATGGGGGATAGTCAAGCCATCAATCCGCCAATCTTGGCTTATCCAGATAATGCGTTACAGAATGAAACCACCTGTCATTTATCATCATTCAGCCCAGCTTCTCCCCCTTGCTGATATCAAGGTGATAAACACGCATGACCAGACGGACATAACGCCTTTATATCTCTCATTGCCTCATGGAGGACGTGCCTACCCGGCAGAGATCCTTGCACAAGGATGTCATGACTTAGACAGGTTTCGCAGCTTAGAAGATATTGGCACTGATTTACTGGCATCAGTCTTTGCTGACCAAGGATGCAGTGTGGTAGCTGCCTGTTTGAGCCGCGCCCTGATAGATGTTAATCGCCCAGCAGATGCCTTTGATAGCGCGTTATATCAAGACAACATACCATCACATCAAGACCAAGATGACTATCGCGCCTATATCACATCTGGTTATGGGGTCATGCCGCGCCTATCGGCCAAACGCACCCCCTTATATGTCACCCCGCCAAACTATGCCATCGCCTGCCACCTGCGAGACAGGTTTCACACGCCCTATCACCAGCAATTACAACGGGCCCTTACCCAGCGCCAGAGGCTTTTTGGCCATGCCCTTTTGGTTGATGTGCATTCTATGCCGGGGCAAGCCCATGGCAAATCATTGCCAGATATCATTTTTGGAGATTGTCATGGGCGCAGTTTGCCACCCCTCTTCCGCAAAATGATTGACCGTTTCATGGCACAAACTGGCCTTAGCCATGCCTGGAATTATCCTTATGCTGGTGGCTATATTACAAAACATTATGGCGATATGCACGGCCCCACTTTTGCGCTGCAAATTGAGATTAATCGTCGCCTCTATGTCGCAAAGCCGCACGCTGTGTTTGATGATAGGCTTCATGAAGCCAAATTACTATCGCTTGGACGTACAATAACAGCTCTGACAACAGAGTTAACAATGGCGCTGCCCCATCTATCGGCTGCGCAATAACCCTGTTGTTACGAGAGATTAATCTTTGACGTAGGGGTTTTTACCTTTGCGCATCACCATCCGTACAGGGATACCGTCAAGGCCAAAATCAGCCCTCAAACCACCAACCAAATAGCGCAGATAATGATCAGGCAAATCAGCTGGCCGGCTGACAAACAGGGCAAATGTCGGCGGGCGAGATTTAATCTGTGTCATGTAACGAATACGCAAACGACGCCCTTGCACCAATGGCGGGGGATGGGCTTCAAGCATTGGCTCTAGCCATCTATTCAGCCGTCCGGTAGAGATACGCGTATTCCAGACACGTTCAATATAAGTCACAGCCTTAAATAATTTATCTAGCCCCTTGCCATGCAAGCCAGAGATAGGCACCACGGGAATACCGCGCAACTGCGCCAATGATGTTTGAAGTCTATCGTAAATTTGGTCGAGCGATTTTTGCTTATCAGCGACATCATCCCACATATTGGCAGCAATGACCAAGGCACGACCTTCATTCGCCACATGACGGGCAATCGCCATATCTTGCTTATGAGGTGGTTGGCGCGCATCTAGCATTAGGACACAGACTTGCGCATATTGAATGGCACGCTCAGCATCTCCGACCATAAGCCGCTCGACATTATCAACGACACGCGCCTGACGGCGGATACCAGCGGTATCAACAAGCTTATAGTCCTGCCCACGATAACTAAATGGCAGAGAAATGGCGTCTCTCGTAATCCCTGCCTCAGGCCCTGTCAGCAATCTATCTTCTTTGATCAAGGTATTGATAAGGGTTGATTTGCCCATATTTGGACGCCCAATGATAGCAAGCGAGATAGGCCCCACCTCTTCCTCTTCGAAGGTGATATCCTCACGCTCATCTTCAAAGGTAATAACGCCATCTTCATCAAGCTCATAACCATCTTCAGAAGACACCGCACCGATGACCTCTTCACCTTCATCATCTTCTGTGTCTTCTTCACCGAAAAGCTGAGCTGTGAGACCAAGCATGTCTGCTTTATCTAAAATCGCATCATGCAGATCAACAAGGCCTTCACCATGCGCCGCAGAGATTGGGACAGGCATATCTAAGCCTAACTCCCAGGCTTCAGCTGCCCCGACAGACCCCTGTTTGCCCTCACATTTATTTGCCAATAAAATAACCGGACGTTGTGATTTGCGGAGCTGGCGGGCGAAATGATGGTCATCAGGTAATAAGCCAGCTCTGGCATCGATGACCATCAAAATGATATCAGCCAATGCTATCGCGCGTTCAGACTGCGCTGTCATACGAGCCGCAAGAGACCCATCCTTTGCCTGTTCCAAACCAGCGGTATCGACAAGATTAAATTCCATACCGGCCAGCGTCGCCTCGCCTTCACGGCGGTCACGCGTGACCCCTGGCCGATCATCAACAATCGCATGTTGCCGCCCTGTTAGACGGTTAAATAAAGTTGATTTGCCGACATTTGGCCGGCCAACAATGGCGATGGTTACCATGATCTTTTAACGATACACAAATAATGTGCCCTGATGATTTAATAAAATAAGCGATTCTTGTGCCACAGTCGGCGGGGTTGTGAATGTGCCTGACAAGCTCTGATCAGAGAGTTGGGCACCGGTTTGGGCATCATAGCTCCGTAAATGACCATTGCGATCAAGGACATAGACTTGCCCTGATGCCACTACAGGCATAGAGAAGGAGGGAATGGTCTCAGACGCAAACGTGCCCAATGGTAAGGCGCCTGGCATCTCTGTGATCCATCGCGCGGCGCCATCATTACGACGCAAGCTATAAAGCCGGCCATCAACAGATGTGACAAAGATAGTATCACCAGCGACCCATGGCATTTCGATTGATGAGATTGGTTGTTCCCAAATCTCAATACCTGTTGCGGCTTGGAACGCAACCATACGACCTGATTGGCTGATAACAAAAAGCAAACTGCCATCATGAACCGGATGCGCTAGCACATCCCCTAATTCTTGCAAGGGCGTGCGCGGGTTCAAGCTAGCAAGGCTATCAGCCCACAATAAATCACCAGAGGCGGGATCATAAATGGCAATTTCACCGCCCGCACCAGCCAAGACAACCTCAGTTCCTGCATAGGCCGGAGCAGGTGCACCAAACACAACTGTATTTGTCGGTAATCCCGCACGCTGCCACAAACCTGCGCCTGTCTCAAGGTCATAGAGGTATAATTCCCCATTCACATCGGAGACTAGAACCCCTTCTTCATTCACCAAGGTAGGCCCACCTTTAAGGCGTTCGGGGTGAGTCACACGCCAGCGCACCTCGCCAGAAGCCGGATCAAGAGACACCAAGTCAAATTGGCTAGCATGTGCAACGATATAATTATCTGAGGCGGCAATGCCACCTGCAACACCAGGGAGCGGCTCATCGATCAGCACTTCAACCGTTTGCGTCCATAATACTGCACCATCATTGAGGTTAAGCGCGTGAAGCATGCCATCACCGCCTAGCGCATACACCGCATCATTGGCGATGACAGGCTGCGCTAATTCCACAGTAATATCAGGCGCTTTTTCGATGCTTACCTGCCAGACGGGTGAGATACGATCCCCTAATGACAGATGACCAATCGCATGGCCGGATGTGCCACCAGCATGGGTAAAGGCGCGATTGACACGCGCATCTCCTAATTGGGCGCCTTCGTCCGCAGCATCCGTATCAATGGTGACAAAGTCCAAAGCTGGCAAAACTGCCGTACGCTCACCTTTCAAGATGAGTTCTTTTTCACTACAGGCACTAAGTGCAACCGCTAGCGCAGCGGTTAGGACAAAAGAGGTGATAGATGATGCCTTCATCACAAATGCTCACTTTATTCAATCAGGACTTATCCGTTAAGACCCAAGGGCAATGAGTAGAGAGGCCGCACGCTGACGCAGACCATTTGGAATATCTTGCAAATCAACAATCTGCTCTAAATAGGACCTGGCAGCGGCAACATCTCCTGATTTCAGGGCAATATCAGCTTGCAACTCAAGCGCAAGACCTTGCACAGGGCTAGCTGTCTCTGCCACAGGGGCAATCTGTGCCAGAAGTGCCTCTGCCGTGGCTGTCTCTGATGCGTGACGCACGGCAAGCAATGTCGCAAAATCGCGGTAAATCTGACGATTGCTGTTATCAGCGGCAATCGCGTTATATAAGGCAACAGCCTCAGCTGGCTGCTCATTACGGACAAGCTCTGCCGCTGTGACAAACTCAGAGAGCATGAGATATCCATCATTCATCTCACCTGATGCCGCCGCAAGACTGGCACCGATCTCTTCCTCGCCCAACGCAGAGAAATAGGCATTAGCGGCCGTTTCACGAGAGGATTGTTCGTATAAATTATAAGCTTGGCTGGCCACCACAATCGCCACAACCGCAGCCGCAAAGGCGCCAACATATTTCCCATATTTGGCAAATAGGGCCTGCATACGCTCTTGCTTCAGCTCTTCATTAATTTCATCAATAATATCAGCCATCTTATTCCACTCTAACTAGCAGCACGGCACCAGCTTTACGCAAGATGCGCCTTCAGCTAATGCATTTTCTTCTATTAGCGTCACACCATACTGGAATTTGTGCCAAACAGCTAGGACTAAACGCTATGATTTTCACTCTCATACGCCGAATTTTATGAATTCCTGCATAAAGACTAGATAGTGGTGATGTTTGAATTATGTTACGATGAAGCAAGATGAGTAAGCTGAAAGGAAAAAAGGACCAATGTCATCTGTCACGCCGCTAAAACGTCGCGATCGTCCTTTTTATTTTTCCAAATCTGAATTCACCCAGATCGTTGCCGCCTACAGCACGCGCGTGGCACGTGCTGAATGGCGTGACTATGCGCTGGACCATACGCCAAAAGTCGCGTTTTTCTCTATCTTTAAACATAGTCAGGAAACACCGATTTATGTGATTGAAAAACATCGTCCACAAGGCAAAGAAGCGCCGCTTTTCATGTTGCGCGACCGCAAAAGAGTGGTCGCTCGCTCATCGAAACTTAGCACCATCTTAGAGAGTTTTGAGAAAATCCCTAAATTGGTGCAAAGCTAGCCGCACCTAGCACCGTCATTCCTGTTACCTATTTTCACATTTGCGGATGCCGTCAGCCATGCGCCCCTTTGATTTTTTTCTCTTGAACTTTTATAATTACTAAATTAGAACAAAACAAGAACAATATGATCTAATTTAGTATTATGTAGCAAAGGAATGGGGAGATTAAGGTCTGATGGGTGCCTTTAAAACACAAGATATCGCTAAAACAGAGCCACTCTCCCCCATCACATTGCAAGATTTACAAAAAGAAGCGTTGCAACTGTTCTGCTGGTGTAATCGCTGCGGCCACAATGCTGAATTAGCCATTGATCCGTTTGTTACAAAATTAGGCCTTCATTATCCTGTGCCAGAAATTGGGCAACATATGAAGTGCAGCCAATGCCAAGCCAATGATATCGCAACACGCCCCGCCTGGCCGCGTCATGGCGGTCAATTAGCGCGTCATAGCTAAAAAGCTAATTGCATCACAAAAAGAGAGCATGTAGGTAGTGGCACGCAACAATAAAACTTGTTACCCTGTCCAACAGAGATGCAATAAAAACACGAAGGTGACTTATGGAAACGTCTGACATTCAAAAAGTAGAATCATATCTAAAATCACTATTTGGTAACCAGACCATCCGCCTTGTTCACCGCCCTCAAACGAGCGATTCTGTGGAATTTGAGATTGCAGGCGAAACACTTGGTGTTGTCTATCGTGATGATGAAGATGGCGAGACATGCTACCATGTTCAGCTGACTGTTCTTGCCGAAGATCTAGACTAACATTTCGTCTATTAGACCGCAGATGCGTCGTGCCCTTATCGGGTGTGAATGACAGAATTCTTTTGTCTTTTCCCCATCTATGACATAGCGTGCGGCCTATGACAGCCCCTGTTTTATCCTTCAGCTTTATCATTCTATGGTCCTCTGCCTTCATCTCGGCAAAAGCGATCATGGCAGACGGGACGGCTTTCGCCTCATTAGCACTGCGCTTTGCGATCGTAGCAGGCGGCTTTGGCTGTGCTGCGCTGATAATACACTGGCGAACAAGACCATCACGATTTCTAACTTTGTCTGAGACATGTCACGCGGCGATTGCGGGGTGCTTGCTTCATGGCTTTTATCTAGGCGGCGTGTTCTGGGCACTTAGCCATGGTATGCAAGCCACATTGGCAGCGCTTATCATCTCACTCCAACCTGTTTTTACCGCCCTATTGGCCGGCCCGCTATTAGGCGAGCGCATTACCGCTCGCAACTGGCTTGGGATTTTATTGGGATTTATGGGCGCGCTTTTGGTAATCGGCTTTGATATTGGTGGGGCAATTCCCGTTCCTGCCTTATTGATTTGTTGTGGGGCTTTGCTAGCTGCCATCACTGGCACACTCTACCAAAAGCAATTTGGACAAGATATGCCCCTGATACCGATGAATATGGTGCAGGCCGGCGCTGCGATGATCTTACATCTGATTTTATTAGCCTTATTCGAGGTGCCCTCTATCACACTCACAACAAGCTATATAGTGGGTATGGCATGGCAAATTGGCGCAGTATCATTTGGCGCTTATGTGATGTTTATGATTTTACTATCACGCGGGTCATCCCAGCAAACATCATCGCTTCTTTTCTTGATTGCTCCTGTGGCTGCTGTGCAGGGCTGGATCATATTGGGAGAGACGTTAACTATGCAAGATATGATTGGGCTAGGGATTGCTTCAGCCGGTGTCTATCTCGCCACCAGACGCCTTGCCCCCTCCTAGGCTGTGACAGCGGCCTCAATATGGGCGGATTGAATCATATCATCAATCATGCCATTGGCCAGTTTTTCACCCATTGTTCCTTGCTCTACGAAGATTCCAAAATCATCTGTGCCATAGAGATTGGCAGGCACCCATCCAAAAGCAAATGGGATTGAGGCTGGGAAAAATTGCTTGGCCTGAGCGGCAATATCTTCAGGGTCTTTGACATCATAGGTCACAGCCACAGCCGCCGCATGAGGTTTCGCCTTGGCCTTACCAACCACCATATCCACTTGCATTGTCACGACAATGTTACGCGCCTCAATGGCTGCCATGTAAGAGGCCAATTGACCGTCATACTCATCCACAATTTCCGTGAGAGTGACAAAATGGCAATCAGCTGCCATATCTTCGAACTGTGCAATATCTTTACTCATGAAGGCCTTGTACCGAAGTTTTCTTGAGGACGCAATCCGTGCCGCCTTTTCTAACAGGTGAAAAGAGAGCTGCTGCCCCCTTGCCCCAAGCTAAAAATAGTCGAAACATGGTGACAATTCAAACAAGCGAAGGGAGGTGATCACATGTCTATGGTACCTTTTACAGCTTGCGGATATGGGTCACTCAGCCGGTCATAAAAGCAGCCTTTTATGGAACGGGTTGAGGGCGTGCATTGTGAAATGCCCATCTGACAAGTCGAAAAAACCAAAAGAGGCTATCTATTCCACAGGGATAGGTAGCCTTTTATTGTAGTACAGCCCACAGAATGACAGCCAGGGTTACAAGCACCAATGCCCGGTGCATGATAAGGTTCTGGCGAAGTTGTTGACCGATTAACGCACCTGCCATGCCCCATAGCGAATGAAAGACAAGCTGCACTACCACAAAACTTAACGGCACAATGATATATTGCCCAAAGACACTGTCATAACTTGCTGCAAATTGTGAATAGGCAAGCGTTGCCATCACCCAGCTTTTCGGACTAAGGGGATGCACAATCAGCCCTGCCTTCACCCCCAAGATGGCAGCGCTAGCCCCTCCCTGCTTTGGCCCGCGCCACCCTTGTAATGCCAGATAGCTCATGTAAGCGGCTGACCCGATGGTAAAAACCAAACGCAGCCCCTCATTCAGCATTAGCACGCTCCCAAGGCCCAACATAATAGCGATATTCAGGGCGAGCTTACCCGCAACCAGGCCAGCTAAGAACGGTAGGAGAGGCCAAAAGCCGTGCCGCGCACCTGCAGCCATCAGCAATAGATTGGCTGGACCAGGCGTACTTACCATCACGATTATGAAAAGCCATAGCGGCAGATAAGACAGCCCCTCCACTATCAGCCATCCCGTTGATGGAGTAAGGGCGCCGTTAAAGATGACAGGCTTTGTATTGCTGTGCCATCAGAGGTAAAATTATCAGCAGAAAAGAAGGTGCGATACGCCTGACGCAAGGCAGGCCATTCTTTGTCAATGGCGGCAAACCATGCTGTATCGCGGTTTCGCCCTTTGCTTATCATCATCTGCCGGAAAATGCCTTCAAAAGACAGCCCGAGGCGCTGGGCGGCGCGCCGTGATGGTATGTTTAACGCATTACATTTCCACTCATAGCGGCGATAGCCGGCGTCAAACGCCCATTGCATCATCAAAAACAGCGCTTCGGTAGATGCTGTCCTACGCTGTAAAAGAGGTGAAAAATGGATATGCCCGACCTCAATCACCCCATTTGCTTGGTCTATTCGCAAATAGCTGGCAATGCCAACCGCCTGTTGGGTCACGCGGTCAATCATCGCAAAAAAGCAGGGGTCATCACTGTCTTGTTGGGAAATAAGCCACTGGCGGTATGACAGCTCATCAGCGAAAGGCCCATAGGGCAGATACGTCCAATTATCGCCTGACCTGTCCCTTTGCTTGGCGGCAAAAAGATGCGCCCCATGTTTGGCATCATCCAAAGGCTCAATTAGTATATGTTCGCCTTGTAAATTTATGCCTTTGGGATGAGGCGGCGGCGTGAAATCAGCGATAACCTCTCCTAGAACATCAGTCATGTAAATCCCGTGCCTCGGCATTTGCTGGTGCGCTGGCATCATAACGATACAGACCATCATCTAAATGCAGCCATGACAGCTTTTCCTGATAATGGACATGGAATTCTGGTTGAAATTCATCTGGATTGGCCAGAGTCGGCGCATAGAGATGAATTTCCCCTGGATAATGGTCAGCCTGAAAGGCCATTGGCGTGCCGCATTCATCACAGAAATATCGTTTCACACCAGGGCTAGATGCATAGAATTTTGGTATCTTCTCCTGCCCGCCGACACGCCAGGAAAACCCTTCCAGTGACACACCAATGAACGCCACAAGAGGTGCGGCACAATTACGCCGGCAATCCCCGCAATGACAATAGCAGGACCATGTCCTCTCTCCCTCATAGCGATACGATACATGTCCGCAAAAACAATGCCCTGTAGTCATAAGCCCCCCTTTACGAGCTACATATTCCCTCACAGACTAGGCAGGCAAGCACCTGGCTTGTCAATTATAATTCAGCGCAAAGCTCTGCCAAAATCTTAGCGGCTGGCCCTTGCGAAATGTCAGCAACGCCAGTTCCCGCCCACAGACTTTGATATTCGGCTGTGCCTGACTTTGCTGCGGCGCTCCGCAATGGCCCGTCATGCGGTTTTGAATCGGAAATGGCAAGTAAGGTTGCCCCGCCATCCTTGTTATAAATTCATTTTGCAATGATCGTGCAACACGCCCTGAAAAATGAGTGGTAAGCGCGGTTGCGCGGCATGGCACCTCGCATAAGGCCTCACGATAAGATGGGGCTGTCCCCGCTTCATCAGCCGCCAGAAAGGCTGTCCCCATCTGTACAGCAACCGCCCCAGCAGCAAGTGCCTCTTTGATATGAGACGCGGTCATAATCCCGCCAGCCGCCACAATCGGAAGCGAGGTGTTTTTGGCAAGCGCGCTTGTTAAGGCCTGCGTTGATAGTGCCTCATCTGAGAGTGGCGCGGCCTCAAAGGTACCACGATGCCCCCCTGCTTCTATGCCTTGCGCAATGATGAAATCAGCGCCAGCTGCCGCAATCTCTTTCGCCTCACTAACATTCGTTGCTGAAATGCCCACCGCAATACCCAGCGCATGAGCGCGTGCCATGATATCTTGAGACGGCACCCCAAAATGAAAGGTGAGATAGGTTGGCGGTTGCTTCCAAATTGGGGCAAGCTGCGCTGTCAAATCCATGACATAAGGCGGCTGTGGCTGAGAATATACACCACCTTTGAAGGCCAGTGCTTCTAAGGCCGCACAAGCCGCCTCTCTATCGGCTTGTGAAGGCTCTGCTGGCTCTTCAACCACAAAGAAATTGGCAAGCAGCGCGCCATCTGTACCAGCGCGGCATTGCGCCAAATCAGAGGCAATGACATCTGCCGTGCTATAAGCAAAACCAAAACTACCGACAGCGCCTGCATTCGCGACAGCTGTCACAAGATCAACCGTGGTAATACCACCTGCCATCGGCGCTTGGATAATGGGATAACGCGGCAGTGAAAAACGAGACATGCGCCTTATACCCCTTGTTTCGCGGCATCTGTGACCTCAGCAATGACATAAATGCCTTTGACCTCTTTTTTCACCATATAATCACTGATCTGATGACATTTGAGGCGCCAATGCCCCCTCTCAACAAACTGCGCTATTGCCTTGTCAAACCCATAAGGTTCAAGCACATCCTCATTAATGGTAAAGGCGATAAGTCCACCAATGCGTGTGATACGCGTCAATTCTGCCAAACCGTTCGGGCCGACATGGCCATGCGTAAAGACACCGACACAGAGGCAGCCATCATAAGCGTCATCCGCAACAGGCAATCCTTTCGAGAGATTGGCCGCAAATAATGTGCGATAGCCACGCGGCGCCGCAAAGGCCAGCATATCCTCAGATAGGTCTGTGCCATCAAAGACCGAAAATCCGGCCTTATCTAAATAATGACCGACTAACCCCGTTCCGCAGCCCACATCAAGCAATTGCATCTGAGGGTCTGGCGCATAGCGGGCGAACAACTCAACCATTGTGGGCTGTGAGACAGTACCAAGCGCTTCATCATTATCATGATCATAGCGTGCAGCCCACTCTTGATAGATGCGCTGAATCTCGGCGGCATTATCTGCCTCGTCAAGGTTTAGGTCGGTGTAGAGAGATAGTCCCTTATTGGCTGTCATCTAAGGCCCCTATGAGGTCGTTCACTCTATTTCTTTTGCACCTTTGTCATCGCTTTAGCAAGATGGGTTATTTCGAGGACATCACAGAAAATTAGGCATTTAAATAGCCTATGCACAGCGAAATAAAGGCACCAATATGAACCACCATGATGGCCTTATACTTCCACATGACCCCGACGGCAAACCACAAAAAAATGCCGATGAAAAACATGTAAATATTATAAGGGACAAGATTTAATCCCGTCATGCCATAACCAATTAATTGGATGATAGTGGCTATCCATTTCACAATATCCACAAAGTGAAATTTAGGTGTCATGATAGTGACTTTCGAGAATATAGAGAGTTCAACGATTAAGAGAGATAAAGCGGGTATGCCGACGGAATTTACTCCCACTCAATCGTGCCAGGGGGCTTTGATGTGATATCATATGTGATACGATTGACACCTTTGACCTCATTCACAATCCGCGTCGCGACTTTGGTCAAGAAGCTCACCTCAAACGGATAGACATCTGCTGTCATCCCATCGGTTGATGTGACCGCGCGCAAGGCGCAGACATACTCATAGGACCGCGCATCCCCCATGACACCGACTGTCTTGACAGGTAGCAACACGGCAAAGGCTTGCCAAATCTCATCATAAAGCCCCGCTTGACGGATTTCATCAAGATACACCGCATCAGCCTCGCGCAAAATCGCCAACTTATCTTTGGTGATATCACCAGGGATACGGATCGCAAGGCCAGGCCCAGGGAACGGATGGCGGCTCACAAGGCTCTCTGGCAGACCACATTCACGGCCAAGCGCGCGGACCTCATCTTTGAACAACATGCGTAACGGCTCAACCAATTCAAGCTTCATATCCTCTGGCAGGCCACCCACATTGTGATGCGATTTGATTGTGACATGATTGCCGCCCGCAGCAGAGATTGATTCAATCACATCGGGATAAAGCGTTCCTTGTGCAAGGAAACGTGCCCCTTCTATTTTGGCAGATTCCGCATCAAACACCTCAATAAAGGCATTACCGATAATTTTACGCTTTTGCTCAGGATCAGTCACACCTGCCAAACGGCTGAGGAACATCTCTGATGCTTCTGCATGAATGAGCGGAATATTATAATGTTTGCCAAACAGAGATACAACTTCTTCTGCTTCCCCCTTGCGCAGCAAACCATGATCCACAAACACACAGGTCAGGCGCTCACCAATGGCCTCATGAATGAGAATGGCAGCCACAGAGCTGTCAACACCACCTGATAGCCCGCAAATCACACGCCCTTCCGGCCCCACTTGCTCTCTGATCTGGGCGATAGCTTGCGCTCGGTAAGCGGCCATTGACCAGCTAGCCTCCATTCCACAGATAGATAGCGCAAAATTCCGTAACAAGGCGATACCGCCTTCGGTGTGAACCACCTCAGGATGGAATTGTACCCCATAATAGCGGCGCTCTTCATCTGCAATCGCTGCAAATGGAGCGCCCTTTGACGCGGCAATGACAGAAAAACCCGCTGGCAATTCTGCGACATGGTCGCCATGGCTCATCCAGACAGTTTGTGCGCTTGCCGCAGGCCAGTCATCGGCAAACAACGGGCTTGATGCTGCGATTGTGATCTCAGCGCGCCCAAATTCGCGACTATTGCCTGATTCAACAAGGCCACCTAATTGCGCCACCATTGTTTGCTGACCATAACAAATCCCCAATACAGGGACACCAGCGGCAAACACCGCCTCATCAGCGCGTGGTGTATCAGCTGATGTCACTGAATTAGGACCGCCAGATAGAATGATACCCGCAGGTTGTTTTGCCACAGCCTCAGCCTGATTGGCAGTTGATGGCAAAATCTCTGTATAGATGCCAATCTCACGCAGACGACGTGCGATCAATTGTGTCACTTGAGAACCAAAATCAATAATTAAAATCGTCTGATGAGACATGCTGTGTCCTTTGCAAGGGGCTATCAGTCTATTACATACCTGGGCGGTAATTCGGGGCTTCTTTGGTAATGGTCACATCATGAACATGAGATTCACGCAAGCCAGAGCCTGTGATTTTCAAGAACCGTGCCCGTTTTTGCATCTCAGCCATTGAGGCAGAGCCGGTATACCCCATGGCAGCTTTGAGTCCGCCCGCCAATTGGTGCAAGACATTCGCAGCAGGCCCCTTATAGGGCACCTGCCCTTCAATTCCCTCAGGCACCATCTTCAGCGGTGTTGAGACTTCATCTTGGAAATAGCGGTCAGCCGAACCCCGCGCCATCGCGCCAAGCGACCCCATCCCACGATAGGCTTTATAGGAGCGGCCTTGATAGAGATAGACCTCACCAGGCGTCTCATCAGTACCAGCAAGCAGTGACCCGATCATGGCTGATTGGGCGCCTGCTGCGATCGCTTTTGCTAAATCACCAGAGAATTTAATTCCGCCATCAGCAATCACCGGCACGCCAGCTTCTCTGGTGGCCGATACAGCATCCATAATCGCGGTTAATTGCGGCACACCAACCCCTGCGACCATACGTGTGGTACATATAGAGCCTGGCCCAATGCCAACTTTTACCCCGTCAACGCCAGCGTCAATCAGCGCCTTTGCGCCCTCAGCCGTCGCCACATTGCCGCCGATAATATCAACATTGTTCGATAATTTACGAACGGCAGCGACAGTTTTCAATACCCCTTCGGAATGACCATGGGCGGTATCAACCACGATGATATCGGCACCTGCCTCAATTAATGCTTCTGCTCTGGCGATACCGTCAGGCCCAGCGCCAGTGGCAGCTGCGACGAGCAACCGCCCTGCTTCATCTTTTGACGCAAGCGGATAGGTTTGGGCCTTTTCAATATCTTTGACCGTAATCAGGCCGGTACAACGATGGTCGCCATCCACAACAACCAATTTTTCAATCCGGTTCTCATGCAACAATTTGCGAGCCATCCCCATTGAAGCATCTGGCTCGATTGTGACAACATCCTTGGTCATCAACTCAGCGACAGTTAATTCGTGGTCCCGGGCAAAGCGCACATCCCGGTTCGTCAAAATCCCCACTAATTTATTGTCAGCATCGACGACAGGCACACCACTAATCTTATGAGCTTCCATCAGGCTAAGCGCCTCACCAAGTGTGGCATTTGGTGAAATGGTAACAGGATTGACAACCATGCCTGCTTCGAATCGCTTGACCGCTGCCACCTCTGCGGCTTGCCCTTCAATCGTGAAGTTTTTATGCACCACACCAATCCCACCAAGCTGGGCCATCGCAATTGCAAGCCGATGTTCAGTGACGGTATCCATCGCAGCGGAAATCAGCGGTAATTTCAAAGAAATATTGCGTGTGATCTGGCCAGTGATATCTGTGTTGGCTGGCAGAATTTCGGAATGAGCAGGCTCAAGAAGCACATCGTCAAATGTAAGTGCTTCGCGAATTGTCAAAGATGATGTCATGGTTGTGCGCCTTTTAGGTCCAACCACAGCGTGATTGGTCAAAATGTCCTAGTTGGCGCGTCACCATACATAAAAATGCCTGTTTCGGCTAGTGTGAAAAGATAAATTCAGCGTAGAAGGGCAATTTGCCTCACTCGCTGTCAAACTCTTGCGGTGGTAATGGCTTGAACCCTGTCGCAAGGATATAGGTTTCAACTGACTCAGCTCGGCTAGCAGGCGGCTTGATATGACGGACTTTTTCAAAATGCAGATTTAAGCGATCCATCAGGCTCTTTTCTGCCCCACCGCGGAACGCCTTGGCAAGAAATGTGCCATCCTCGGTTAAAACCTCAATCGCAAAATCAAGGGCCAATTCAAGCAACCCCATCGTCCGCAGGTGGTCTGTGGCACGGTGCCCCGTTGTCGCCGCCGCCATATCAGACATGACAACATCAGCCCGCCCCTCAATAGCGTGATGCACCTTTTCAATCATTTCTGGCTCGGTGATATCGCCTACGATGATCTCAGCCCCGCCAATAGGGTCTGTCTCTAGCAGGTCAATTCCGACTAAAGCGGCACCTTTATTTTTATTTAGGTGAATTTTCTGAGAGGCTATTTGCAACCATCCGCCAGGGGCACATCCCAAATCAACTACGCGCATATGAGGCCGTAGAAACGGGAATTTATCCTCAATCTGTTCCAATTTAATCGCCGCACGCGAACGCAAACCCCTTTTGTGCGTTTCTTGCACATAGGGGTCATTTAATTGCCGTTCAATCCAACGGTTAGACGATGATTTACGTGACCGCATATTCCGCGGCCGCATCGTCAAGCCCGCATGCCCCCGATAGGAGCGGCCGGAGCTTCCCTTTGGCTTTCCTGGTTTTGATTGGCGTGCCATTTATACCTCTTTCTGCCCCCCCGCAAGGGCATCATATTACACCCGCCACGCCTTAGGCGTCTTTTGTCCGACCTAGTAAGCGCCCGATTGGTGATAATGCCCATGATAGCAAGCGACCAATATCATTGCCAATCCCCAAAGTGGCAGGCACGAGGAACAAGACTAACGCCGTGGTGATAGCAAGGCCAAAGACAATGGTTGTTGCCATCGGTATCAGGAATTGCGCTTGCAAAGATGTTTCAAACATCAAAGTGGACAAGCCACCAATTGTGGTCATAGAGGTCAATAACACAGGACGCAAACGATCGACTGCGCCAGAAATAACAGCCTCTTCAAACGCACCGCCTAGCTCTTCCAATCGTCGCTCAATCGTCGCCACCAAAATAATGGAGTTATTCACCACGATCCCAGATAGCGCGATCAACGCGAATAATGACAAAATATTCATTTGGAGGCCCATGACAAAGTGCCCCACAACTGCGCCAATCAACCCAAAGGGGATCATAATCATCACGGCAAAAGGCCGAGACCAGCTAGAGAAGACCCACGCCAAAATTACATAGATACAAATCAAAGCCAACGTGCCACCAGTGGACATATCAGCAAAAGCTTCGCCTTGTTCCTGATCACGACCATCAAAGCGATAACGCAAGCCCTTTGAAGTCACAAGCTCATCTAAACCCTTGGCCATTAATGCTTCTTTGGCTTGGCTTGTATTGATGGTTTTATCATCAAGTTCACCTTGGATGGCCACTTCACGGAAACCATCTTGACGGCGCACCACGCTAAAGCCAAGACGCGGCTCGACTGTTGCCACATCAGCAAGGTCAACATAGGTACCTTGCGGCGTGATAAGGCGCAATTCACCAAGGGAATCTGTGGACACATCTTCCTTTGGCAAGGCGAGGCGTACGGTTACTTCTTCATCACCACGTGGGAAGCGCTTCACAATGGCCCCGTCAAGCGCAGAGCGCACCTGAGCCCCGATAGAGGCAACGGTAAACCCAAGTGACCGGCCAAAAGGTGTGAGGCGAATGATCCGCTCTTCAGCACCATAATTCAGATTTTCTTCAATATCTGTGGTGCCTGGTATCGCATCAGCAATCTGTACCATTTCAAGCGCTGTTGATTTCAACAGCTCGAGGTCATCCCCCATCAGACGCAAATCCAGTTCACGGCCAGGAGGACCACCGGCAGGGGCGCGCACAAGCAAACGCTCAAGCCCTGGCATAGGGCGAATTTCGCTGCGCAGGGCCTCAACAAATTCATCAACACGCACCGCCCGTTGGTCAGCGGTTAGCAATTCAATCACCATACCCGCTTTCAATTCATCCGCGCCGCCGGTAAAGGCACCAGGATCACCGATGAAGGTCTCACCAATTTTCGAATAGGAGAATGAGATAAGATCACTACCATCTGCGGTTAGCTCTGCTTCGACGCTATCAAGCGCGCGCTCAACCTCTTCAAGCATCGTCATAGTTTGGCTTCTAGTTGAGCCTGACGCCATGGTGATATTCGCAAAGACACGGTCGGCCTCTGGTGCTGAGAAGAAGACAAAATTCACACGCCCGCCAGCCATCATGCCAACAGCAGCCACCAACATGCCAATCGCAAAGGCAAAAGTGACATAACGGAACCGATAGGAGGCTTTTACCGCTTTTGAAAATAATCTGTCCTTGAAGAAATCAAATCCCGCGTCAAAGTTACGTCTGAACCAAGAGGGCTCTTTTTTCTTGCTATCGCCATAATGGGCAAGGTGCGCTGGCAAGATGAAGAAACATTCAATCAAAGATGCCACAAGCACCGCACAGACCACAGCAGGAATAGCACCAATAATCACACCAATGATGCCCTTGACCATAAAGAGCGGCAAAAAGGCAGCAACTGTTGTTAACATAGCGGAGATAACAGGCGCGCCCATACGCTTGCCTGCCAATATCGCGGCCTCTGCAATCGGCAAGTTCCGTTTCACACGCAAATATTCCGCATGCTCGCCAATCACAATGGCATCATCCACCACAATCCCCAAAGCCATGATAAGACCAAAGAGCGAGATCATATTAATAGACTGGCCAGAGATGAGCATCACTGAGAAAGTGGCAAGAAAGGCGACAGGAATACCAGCCGCTACCCAAAAGGCCACGCGTCCTGGTAAGAAGATGAACAATACCGCCGTCACAATCAGCAAACCGCCCAAGCCATTTTCGACCATCAAACCAATACGCTCAGAGATTAAGATGGCAGAAACATCATGCTGTGCCAGGCGTAAATTCTCTGGTAACTCGCCTTGTTTATCCGCGATGTAATCTTGCACAAGCTCATTCACAGTCAGCGAATCTGAGGTCTTAGAGCGTTGAATATGAAGCTCAACTGCCGGATTGCCATCTTTAAATTGCAATACCGCTGGATCAGCAATGGTGTCAGAGATCGTCGCAATATCGCCCAACAGAACGCGGCTACCATCTTGGCGCGCCACCACCTCAATGTCACGATAACCATCGGCAGATTTACGCAAACCAAGCGAGCGGACACGCAAAGCACCATCTGCAAAACGACCAGCAGGCACATCAACAGATACCGCTGCCACCGCGCGCGAAATATAATCCAATGTCAGGACAAGACGCGCTGATTCAGCTTCATTGACTTCAATCAAGATTTCTTCAGCAGGCAAGCCGAGCAACTCAACCTTATCAACACCAATTTGCAGCAAATCTTCTTTAATCTGCTTGCCATAAAAGCGCAGCGCTTCTAGCGGAAGCGGACCATGAAGGACGACACGGCTAATCGTGTCATAAAATTCACCTTTTGTAACTTTTGCGGCTTCGGCATCAATGGGAAAATCAACCTGACCAACTGCCGCTTCAACATCAGCCAATGCCTTTTGCATGTCTGTCCCAAAGACAAATTCGACCTGAGTGCTCCCAAGCCCCTCAAAGGAGGTTGAAGAGACTTTTTTGACATTAGCAATGGTCCGCAATTCAGGCTCTAGCGGTTGAATGATGTTGCTGTCAACATCTTCGGCCGTTGCCCCTGACCAGACAACTGACACGCCAATCACTTCCACATCCACATCTGGGAAGAACTGACGATTCAAACGATCCGCAGACATAATGCCTGTCACTAACATCACAACCATCACAATATTGGCGGCTGTCTTATGACGGGCAAAAAATTCAATCATATTAGCAAACATATCATTACGTCCTGACAGACAATGGTTTCAGCTTAATTTACGCTTTGAACGCGCACGCCATCACCCAAAGCAGGCAATCTTGTGGCAATTAATTTTGTGCCATCAGACAGGCCGCTGACATAAACAGCGCCAGGCGCACGATAGACCACATCAACAGGCTGTGATAACGCGATGCCATCTTGATTGATGTAAACCGTGTTATCTCCAAACAGCGCTTCTTCAGGAATAAGCGCGACATTTTCCAATGAGCGTCCTACAAAATTAACCTTCACAAAGGCACCTGGGCGAATAGAGGCTGATTGGGCATCAATCACATCAGCATAGAGGCGTCCGCCCCCCTCGATTTTATCTAGCTCTGCATTCGCACGAGAAATATAGCCCTTTGCAGTTGCCACATCACGATTACCGGATTGCCATGTAATATCAACGGTTTGGCCCATCAGGTTGTTGGCAAGTGCATAAATCTCAGCCTTCACAACAAAGGGTACTTCCAGTGAGGATTGGTCCGTCATTTTGGCAATCGGCACCGACGCAGAGGCAATTTGCCCAAGGCCAATATTGACCATTGATAATGTACCCGAAAATGGCGCTGTTAGCTCAGAGTCTTCAATATCTTTAAGGCGAGACCGTTCGGCAACTCGCAGCTGCGCAAGCCGCGATTGTGAGGCAATGAGCTGGCTTTCGGTAACTGTCACTGCCAATTCTGCCGCATCGAGGTCGGCGTCAGACGCCACATTTCTTGCCGCCATTGTGCGGGTACGCTCTAATGTCTTTTGGCGCAAGGTGAGCTGTTTTTCCAAAGAGTCCGCTTGTGCGCTTTCACCGGCAATTTGCACACGCAATTCATCCAGAGCCAATTGATAGCGTGTCGTATCTAGGCGAACCAGCGGCTCGCCTTCTTTCACTTGGTTACCATTGCGCAGATTTGGTGAAATCCAATTCACCTCTCCACTCACAGAGAAACGAATATCAGCCTCTCTTGCGGCGACCACAGTGCCAAATGCGGTTTCAACAGGCTGCGCAGTCTCATTCTTAATTGAGATCTCTTTCACCGCCCAAATTTGAGGCTTTGCTGGTTCGGCTTCAACCTGCGGTTTCGTGGCCACAAGATAGTTGAACAAGCCGATAAAACCGGCAAGAACAGCAAGAGCGGGCAAGCCGCGCGTCAGGAAAGTCAGGATGATTTTCTTAATCATAAAACGCCTCAGAAAAAGCTATTGTGGCTAGTGGCAAATGGCAAAGATGCAACATGATCAAAGGCATAATTACCCCAATCGCTGCTGCGTCATCTTTGTCATATGTTACGAATGCCGGTTTCGCTCGGATGACCCTGTCATCAATATTGTGGCTTTCTTATAGGGGGCGATTTAGGTAATGTCCACTGAGGAGTGGGCACAGCACTATTCCTTGCTTTGCCGCTATCATCCTATTATTGCAAAAGGCTTCCTTTCTCTTGTCTCACTTGCCCTCATCACCTTTCTTGCCTACAGGCCTACGACCCATTTTCAAGCTTGCCTTGCCGCTAATGGGCTCGCAACTAGCTTCTATTGGGATCATAACAGCCGATATCATCATGATGGGGGCATTAAGTGGCTTTGACCTGGCGGCTGGCTCACTTGCTATTCGTTTCTACCAGCCCTTTTATTTCTTTTCACTTGGTCTTACGGCGGTGATTTCATCGCTCATTGCCCAAGCCATCGGCAGAGGCGACCCGACACAGGCGCGGCGCGTCTTTCGCATGGGACTTGTCATAGCGCTGGCGGTTGGCATCATTGCCAGCCCTATCGTGATCTTTGGCGAGCCTGTTTTGCTGGTGTTACAACAAGAGCCTGATGTCGTAGCGCATGCGCGTGGCTTTTTATTCTATTCTGGGCTTGGCCTGCCGCTATTTTTTATCTTCTTGGTCATGCGTTTCTTTGTCATGGGCAACCAACATACCACCGCACAATTACTTGTGACGATTGGCGGCTTGCTTGTGAATGTGGCTTTAAATCAGCTGTTTGGATTTGGCGGTTTGGGTCTTGAGGGGTGGGGCCTTGACGGCATCGCTATTGCTACTTTGGGCGCTTATCTCTTCATGGTTGTCGCGCTAGGCCTCTATATTAATGGGCACAAAGATTTTAGGCATATGAAGCCCTTTGCGCGCCTGTGGCGCCTAGATGTACCGCTCATCGCCTATATTGTGCGCATTGGTTTTCCCAATGCCGTGATTGTCATGAGTGAGACTGGCATGTTTATTGTTGCTGGCTTCATGATTGGCACCTTTGGCACAGCGGCCTTAATTTCTACGGGGATTGCCAATCAGATCGCGGCCGTGACCTTTATGATCCCGCTTGCGGTATCTCAAGCAAGTGCCATTTTGGTAGGTAACGCCGCCGGCGCCAATGATAAACAGGCCGTTAGCCTCATGGGTAAGGCGGGCCATGTTGCAGGATGGCTTGTCGCGATCCCTATGACACTTCTCTATCTGCTTTTCGCAGAAGAATTAGCCATGCTCTTCATTCAAGAGACTGACCCTTTATTCTCAGAGGTGATACCTATTCTTGTCCTGATGCTTTTCTATGTTGGCCTATTCCAACTTGTGGATGGTTTGCAGGTGATTGAAAATGCGAAGTTACGAGGCATTAATGATACCAAGGAACCTGCCAAGATTGCCCTTTTATCCTACTGGTTTGTAGGTTTGGGCTGTGCTTATCTCTTTGCCTTTTCCTTCCAATGGGGACCTGCCTCTGTCTGGGCTGGTCTTGGGATTGGGCTAGCATCTGCGACCTTCATCCTCTCTTATCGTTGGGTATGGCATATGCGCGCAATTGCCAAAGGTCGTGCCATCCTCATAAGATAAAGTCATGATGAAACTGCCATTAAATCTTAAAGATACAAAGCAGGCCGTGCTGTGGTGCGATGAGATCGCCGCGCTTTGTCAGGCCGATCCCGCAGATGACATCATACAGCGCCTAGCGGCCATAGCTTGCTATGCACCACATTTACACAACCTGATTAAGAAATATCCGCAAACTATGTGGCAGGCCGCTTGTGCTGAGATCACAGCCCCGCTTGCGCAAGCAGAAGCAACCTTCCAAGAGCAAGCTCAGCACTCGGCTGATAATGAGGCCATGATGCAGGCCGTGCGGGCCTTTCGCCATCGCACCTATGGCATTTGTGCGATCGCAGAGCTTTGCGGTCATATGACAATAGCGCAGCAAGTTGCGCATCTATCTCGCTGCGCCAGCTTGGCTGTGAATGAGGTAGTGGCATGGCTATGTGATAAATATCAGATTACCCCCGCTAGCCTCATTGTTCTGGGGATGGGCAAAGCAGGGGCAGAGGAACTGAATTATTCTTCTGACATTGATTTAATCTTTTTCTATGATGCAGAGCGCGCCAATAAAGAGGCTCATGATTATGTGGCCTTGACGAAAAAATTCATTGAGATCATGCAGAAACAGACCAAGGACGGCTTTGGCTGGCGCATAGATTTGCGGCTTCGCCCAGACCCTGGCGCGACTTCGATTTGTTTATCAGTGCAAGCCGCCCTGACCTATTATGAGTCGATCGCGCGGTCATGGGAGCGTGCGATTTATATTCGGGCACGCCCCATAGCTGGCAATCTGGTTGCGGGACATGAGTTTCTGGAAGCTATCAGCCCCTTTGTCTGGCGCAGAGGGCTCGATTACAGCCTCTTAGATGACCTGACTAATTGGATTAGTCACAAATCGATGCCGGTTGGCGGATATGGCTTTGACGTGAAAAAAGGGGCCTATGCCATCCGTCATATTGAAATGGCAACGCATCTGCTCCAGCTGCTTCATGGCGGCAAAGATAACAGCTTACGTTCGCACCATACAGCAACGGCCTTGGACGCCTTAGAGCAGGCGGGGTACCTAGCGCTAGGACAGGCAGAGGCCATGACCAGCTGTTATTATAACTGGCGGCAGATTGAACATCGCATCCAGTATATCCGTGACAGCCATAGCTACAGCCTACCAAAAGGCGCCGATGAGATGGTGAATCTTGCACAGTTTTGTGGCTATGATGACCGTGATGACTTTGTGGCCGCCATTACCGAACTGCAAAACAACACAAAATTAGCGGCTGATACCGCGATTATGCGAGATATGCTTACCGCTCATTCCGGCTTGCAGGAGCAAGACCGCCTCTGGCCTGCAGAAGATGACGCTCAAACAGCTCTACTTACCGAATTAGGATATGAGCGCATTGCCGACATCCAGCGCATCATTGCGGGTTGGCGCGCTGGACGCTTGCCAGCAACCCGATCTGAAAAAGCCCAATATTACCTCGAAAAATTACTGCCTCTCTTGCTGTCCGAATGTGCCAAACCCGTCAATGGTACCGCCCCTGATTGTGATGGCTATTTCATGGGGTTTGTACAATTGGTAGACTCGCTCCCAGCTGGTGCACAATTCTTTGCCTTGCTGTCACAGCATGATGGCTTGATTAGCCTCATTGCGCATTTGGCGGTGAATGCCCCCGACCTCGTGCAGCAATTGGCAAAGCACCCTGCTATTTTTGACCAAATGTTGCGCCCTGACTTCTTTGCGCCATTATCACAACATGCTGATTTCGAACAACTTGCCGATGAGGCCATCGCTGTTGATGATCCTGAATTAGCCTTGCGTGCCCTGCAAATCATGGCGCATGAAGCCCGGTTCCGTGCGCAAATGCATATTATCACCAAGCCGGACACCGCCCCATTATGCGGCCCCTATCTTAGCGCTCTTCATGATGCGTTGTTACGGGCGATAATCACGCTTGTGCAACGCGAATTTACAGCTGCTCATGGCACCATTGAACATAGTCATTTCGCTGTTATCCTCCTCGGACGGGCAGGTTTGGGCCAGATGACACCGCGCTCTGATATGGATGTACTATTCTTATATGAAGCAGATCGGTTGCAAGAATCCGATGGTCCGCGCCCCCTATATGCTGGCCCTTATTTTCAAAAATTAGTGCAACGCATCTTGAGCTGGGCACATCTGGAAAGCAAAACAGGCAAGCTGATGGAACTTGATACCAGATTACGGCCAGATGGTAATGCTGGACCCATCGCCATTCAATTTGAAAGCTGGCAAAGCTATCTTCAAGAGACAGCGTGGCCCTTTGAAAAACTAGCATTACGAAAAGCGCGTATTTTGATGGCTGATAAAGCCTTTGCAGACAAGCTGTCACCGCTATTGGCCACCTATGAAAAGCCCCCCCTTGCAGATACGGGGCTCCGCGAAAATTTACAGCTTATCAGAGATAAGTTAGCCGAGAGTCAGCCAGCCCCGTGGGATGTCAAAAAATGTCGTGGTGGCTTGCTAGATTTAGAATTTCTATCACTTCTTGACGGTGACACGAACCAAGCTGTCAGCGATGCGCAACAGCTACTTGACCATATCACCTTCCTGAAATCGGTCTATTTGAAGGATGACCATAACCATACACTCCCCCCTGCCATGGCAGAGGCTGTTGTCGGCCTTTTGGGATGTGAAAAAAGCGCATCTGTCATAGATGCGCTTCATGAACATTGTGAACCCTTTGCTAAGGCGCTTGATAAGCTGCTTGGAAATTAAGCGCCTATTGTGCCGCTTTTAGCTTTTGTCCGATAAACAAACCAGCAAGCATAGAAGCTGTAAAAATGGCTGCTGGCCAAAATGCGATAGATAATACAGCGATGGCTGGCCCGGGACAAAGTCCACCAAGCCCCCACCCAATGCCAAATATCGCAGAACCAAGAAGGAGCGGGCGATCAAGTGTCACAAGCTCTGGCCAGCTATAGCTATCAGCAAGAACGGGACCTGAGCGGCGGCGTAGGATAGGAAAGCCAATCGCTGCCACACCAATGCCGCCAATCATGACAAACATCAAAGAGGGGTCCCATTGACCCGTAATATTCAAAAAGCCCTGAACCTTGGCGGGATTTAACATACCTGCCATTGCCAAGCCGGCACCAAAAAAGCCTCCAATAATGAGGGCAGCCATAGATTGTTTCATTTTCATCAGACCCCTCCGTTACGCAACAAAAAACACTGTCACCATACCGGTGAACACAAACACACATGTGGCCCCAATAGACCTCACAGAAAAACGCGAAATGCCGCAAATACCATGACCTGAGGTACAACCGGATCCAAGCGCTGTCCCAATTCCCACCAATAAGCCTGCGATGACCAAGACAGGAAGAGAAGCTACCATCATCAATTCAACTGGCGCGATAATAGCAGCAAATAAAGCAGAGCCGACTAAGGTGCCAATGAGGAAAGACATCCGCCAGTGATTATCTGGCCGGCTTTGCAAGACAGATGCCGCAATGCCAGAAATGCCCATGATGCGGCCTTGAAATGCCATTAATAATACCGCGGCTAGCCCAATCAAAACGCCGCCACCGAGTGACATATATGGCGTGAAATTCGCCCAATCTATCTGCATATTACACCCCCATTTTTGGTTAAAATTCATGCAATCTCATGTTGCGTCGTACCATAGGGGGCATAAAAAAAGAACAGTTATCTGAAAACCGACTATCAGGAGACGATTTTAAGATTGCTTTTAGATATTTTCCGATTTACACCGCGAAAGTAAGGGAGTGGTTTATCACCGCGCATGGTGTCCCATTACAAATGTGGCATGAGCGCTCGGACTGGCAGAAAAGGATCGCCCCTATGGTATCGGCAATTCTATCATCATGGACTTTGTTTTTTGGTCTAGCGCTGATTATGATCGGCAATGGCCTACAGCTTGTTCTGCTTGGTTTGCGGACCAGCGATGCCGGCTTTTCCACTTTTGTGTCTGGTTTGGTGATGGGGGCCTATTTCCTTGGCCTGTTCCTTGGCTCTCTTGGGGTACCGCGGTTTCTGTCTGCGGTTGGCCATGTGCGCGTGTTTGGCGCGCTTGCCGCCATTGCCTCAGCAGCTGTTCTTCTCTATGTGATTGTTGTTGACCCGGTCATTTGGGGATTAACACGCTTGATGTCTGGTTTTGCCTATGCCGGCATGTATATTGTTGTTGAAAGCTGGCTAAATGACTCAGCGAGCAACAAAACAAGAGGCCAGCTGCTCTCACTTTATTTGATTATCACAATGGCTGGCATGGGGCTTGGTCAGCTATTGGCGGGTCTTGATGATGGGCAATCATCTACTTTGTTCCTGCTTTCATCGGTAGCCGTATCTATTGCTGTTGTTCCTATCTTAATCACAGTGGCGAAAGCGCCAGATTTTACGGTGACTGAATCAACCTCATTGCGCCGCTTGATCCAAATCTCGCCGCTGGCTTTTGTCGGGATGGCATGCCAAGGCCTAACCGCATCTATGATGTTTGGTATGGGGGCTATCTATGCCAAGGGGCTAGGTATGAGCGCGGGCCAAGTCTCATTATTCATGACATCTGTTACGATTGGCACCTTGCTGCTGCAATATCCTGTGGGCCGGCTTTCAGATATTTTCGATAGACGTGTCGTTATCCTGGTTGTGACCACACTCTCAGGCCTCCTCGCCATGTGCGGTATCTTTTTCAGCGCTGGCCAATATAATGTGTTGATGATCATTATGGGGCTATATGGCGGAATGTCCTTAACGCTGTATTCCTTATGTATCGCCCACGCGAATGATTATCTCAGCCCCTCTCAAATGGTCGGCACAGCATCAGCCCTGATTATGGTGAATGGTGCCGGCTCAGTATTAGGGTCACCATTGGTCGCCTTTGCCATGGATATGGTGGGAGATATTGGCTATTTCAGTTCACTCGCCATAGTTCATTTTATGCTATCTGCCTTTGCCCTTGTCCGTATGGCAACAAGTGAAGCAACACCAGTGGAAGCACAGGGTCCCTTCGTTGCTGTTCCTGAAATGGGGACGGCTGAGGCTGTCACACTAAACCCAGAAGTGGCGTGGACTGAGACAGATGAAGACATCGAAGAGACCGATCCCCTTGCCGATAACCCCTATCTGCCGCAAGGCTTGGGCCGCCCTGACAGCACCCCGTAAGCTAGTCCTTTTAGATAGTCATCTTATCCTTTTAGGTCATTACATAACGCCCTAGGCCTGGGGCGTAATCACCTCTTGACTGACCTCTCTGTTAATTAGATTTTATTCAATTAGTAGAGAGTAATTTTGAGAGATGCTTCATGCCCTTCCCGCTAGTGATGTTTGCTATATTTGTGATGAGCATCATGGTTATGAGCCCTAGCTCACAGCCCTCAGCCGCGGATGCCAGCCATCAAAAATTATTTGCGATTACCAAAATTACGGATGCTGATAGCCTGCGAAGTGGTGAGATACGTATCCGGCTTCATGGTATTGATGCCCCAGAGATGAAACAGCTTTGCGAAGATAAGGAGGGGCAAACTTATCGCTGTGGCCTTCAAGCCCGCAATTATCTGGTAAAACTAATTGGCAAGGGGGCAGAGCTTGCTTGCGATCATCTTGACACGGATCGCTATGGCCGGCTTGTGATGCGCTGCTATCATCAAGGGATCGATATCTCAGCCGCCCTTGTCAGGTCAGGATGGGCGCTAGCCTATCGCCGCTATGCCAAAGATTATATTGCTGATGAGCGTGATGCGAAGATGAAGAACGCTGGCATGCATCAAGGTCGTTTTGAGGCTCCATGGGATTGGCGGAGGCAAAATTAGCCGTTACAGCAAGCCTAAATCGCGTAATTCCTGTGCCATTTCGGCAGGTAGCGCCTCTCCACTAGCGGCATCTGCTGGCATATCTTCTGGGGCATCTGCCACCTCTAAATAGCGCCACCCTTGAAAAATCCGCTCACGTCTTGCCCAGACAGGTATGATTTGTGGATCAAGGACAATCCCGCATCTTGTCCCTTCATAGGTCTCTACCTCAATCATATCGATTATGGTTTGCCGCGCTTGCATTTGGCCTTTGATAATCCAATAGATAGACCCGCCATCTAGCAATTCATCTTTGCGCTTTGGCCAATTGCGTGTCGGGTGAATAACAGGATGGCCAGCTTTCACCAATTTTGATTGCCACGCTCGCAAGCTATCCAAAGACACCGCACCAACTGATAATTTTTTAAGATGAACTGTCACTCTATTGGCCCTTATAAAAGAAAATAAGCTGCCAGCCCCAAAAAGACGAAGAAACCAACAACATCAGTGATTGTGGTTATAAATACGGAAGAGGCGACCGCTGGATCAACCCCGACCCGCACCAGCGATAACGGGACAAGCGTGCCCGTTAGGCCAGCGATGATTAAATTAACAATCATCGCCCCACCTAGAATCAGGGCAATGGCGAGATCTCCAAACCAGAGATAGGCAACAGCGCCGGCAACAATCGCAAATAACAAGCCATTAACGGCCGCAACTGCCACTTCACGCAAAGCAAAGCGTATGGCTGAATCAGAATTAAATTCTTGCATCGCAATGGCGCGAACCGCCACCGTTACTGTCTGGGTACCTGCATTCCCCCCCATAGAGGCAACAATCGGCATCAACACCGCAAGCGCTACAATTTGCTCTAATGTTGTTTCAAACAAGCCAATGACGAGCGAGGCTAAGACAGCGGTTAGTAAATTGACAAACAACCAGCTTGCACGCCCTTGCAACGTCTCAAGCATAGAGGAGCGAATAGACGCATCAGAGACCCCAGCCAAGGCCATCAAATCTTCTTCAGCCTCCTCATCGATAACATCGACGATATCGTCCAAGGTAATCACACCAAGCAGACGGCCATCTTCATCAACCACTGAGGTCGTCACCATGCCATAGCGACGGAACAGCATTGCCACTTCTTCTTGGTCCATATTGACAGGCACAGAACGGAAATCGGTATTCATAATCTCTGAGAGCCGCACAGGGCGATTAGCGCGTAACAACCGGCCCAGGTTAATCTCACCAACCGGATGGCCCGCCGTATCGACAACCATGATAATATAGAAATCTTCCTGATCGGGGCCGCCAATAGACCGCAAATGATCAATGGTTTGCCCCACCGTCCAATAAGGCGGCAACATCACCATTTCACGTTGCATCATACGACCCGCCGAATCTTCGGGATATGAGAGGCCTTGCTCAACAATGACACGCTCTTGCGCTGGTAGGTTTTTGAGGACCTCATCCAATTCCTCTGGCTCCAGCTCTTCGGCAATCGTCAGCGCGTCATCTGATTCCAATTCTGGCAAGGCACGGGCAATGGCTTGCGGCCCCATAATATCAAGCACAAGCTCCCTTGTGTCTTCATCCAGGTAAGCGATGACCTCACTATCAAGCTCATCTCCAAGCATCACGAGGAGTTGGCGGCACATCTCAGGACGCACACGCTCCAACAAATCAGCCATATCAGCTGAGTGAAGCGGAGCTGTCAGGGCTTTAATCCGCGCCTGCTCTCCGACATCAAGTGCCTCTAAGATAGCGGCCTCAACTTTGGGCGTTAAACCATAAAGCGACTTCGCAGGAATCTGCACCGCATCAAGATTATCAATGTCAGGGACAATAGAAGACTGTGATGGTATTTTATCATCTTGCGACATAGCCAGCCTCCCATTTTCTATCTTTTGTCACTAACAAGCCACTAATAGCTCTGACATTGCAAAGTGGCTTCTGAGGGAAGCGGCTTTGTTACGAGCATAGCTTGTCTTGGTCACGATGTGTCCAGATTATCATAAATGGCACCATTGCGGAACCCTCACATTTACGTGATATGGCCTTGTAATATAATTACAAACAGCTATTTTGAAATATTATGATCACGTTTATTTCAGGCATGTATCACCCCTATATTGGTTAAAGAGAGACCGGCCTTATGACATTCCTTCGCCATGATGTGCCATATGATGCCCTCCCGTTTTTAGGAGAGAGCTGGCCGTGGAAGGGCGGTGATTTACAAACATTACGCAATGTTATCCTCAAGCATGACCCCGCTCTTGAAACTGGCACGCGGTGGGAGATTGATGTGACAGAGGGGGATAAGCTGGTGGGCTTTTACCATGAAGCAGCCCAGCCTGTGGCCATGCTTGCCATCATTCACGGGCTCGCAGGTGACAGTGACAGCAGCTATATCAAGCAGCTGACCCATCATGCGGTTGCGCACAATATTTCAGTATTCCGTGTCAATTTAAGAGGCGCCGGCGTAGGACGGCCGCTTGCAAAAGGTGCGTATCATGCAGGCCGCAGTGATGATTTAGAGGCAGTGGTCACAGCCATGACACAAGCCTATCCTGATCGCCCTTGTTTCATGACTGCGTTTTCCTTAGGCGGGGCTATGGCGCTAAACCTAGTGACACGCCATCAGGCCATCACCTCGCACCTTGCGGGACTTGTCACCTTTTGTGCGCCTTTTGACATGGTGGCTTGTGCTGCCCGCTTTCACCGCTGGCGCAACACACCCTATATCCGGCATTTTACCTCATCCTTGAAGGCACAGGCTAAAGCAGCCCCCTGCGCAGATCCTGCCATGCTTGCCAGATTAGAGAGAGTCACAACGGTACGCGAATTTGACGATGTCTTCACGGCACCAGCCGCTGGCTATGCCAATGCTGACGCCTATTATAAGGGCACAAGCACCCATCAGCTGTTACATCACCTGCGCGTGCCAACATTGTTGGTTCATAGTGATAATGATCCCTGGATTGGCGTTGAGGCTTATCAAAAGGTACAATGCCATGAGAAGCTGCATTGTCTTATCACAAAAGGTGGGGGGCATGTCGGGTTTCATGATAGCGAAACACGAAACAGATGTTGGCAAAGTCATATAGCTGTGCAATTTATCACGCATCAGCTTATGGGTTTGAATAGAAAAGGATGAGGGCATGAGTGGCTATTGGATAACAGCCGGACAATTGCGCGCCAAACTCATCCCTTTTGGGGCCTCATTGCAAGAGTTATATTTTGACCCCGCCCCTCATTCACTTGTCCTTGGCCTTAGAGATGAAGCTGATTACACCAATCATGGCGCCCATTTAGGCGCCAATGCAGGGCGCTATGCGAACCGTATCGCAAAGGGCCGCTTCTCCCTTAATGGGCGGGCCTATCAACTTGATTGCAATGAAGGGGGCAAACATTGTTTACATGGCGGCTCACAGGGGACAGGCGTCTGTTCATGGCGCGTTTCTCACCATGACAAAGATGAGGTTACTTTTACCCTCAATGAGCCTGATGGGTGGATGGGATTCCCTGGCGCATTATCAGCAACATTAACCTATCAAGTGACGTCAGATAATCGCCTGACCCTCACATTTGATGCGATATGCACAGAAGATAGCATTATTAATTTTGCCCATCACAGCTATTTCAATCTCGCAGATGAAGCCGATATATCAAACCATCACCTTACCATTCATGCCTCTCATTATTTGCCAGTGGATGATGATAATATTCCTACCGGAGTAATAGCAGATGTGACAGGCACGACCTTTGATTTACAACGTCAGCGCTTGGTTGGTGCAGACCAGTTTGATCATAATTTTTGCGTGAGTGGAAAAGGCGACACTTTGCGTGAGGTTGCACAATTATCAAGTGCTGCCACGGGTATAACAATGCGTGTAGCAAGCGACCAGCCAGGCCTGCAATGTTATACAGGTGACCATCTCGCGATATCTGCGCCAACCTGTCATGACAGGCCGTATCAAGCGCGCGCTGGCATCTGCCTCGAGCCGCAAATATGGCCTGACGCCCCAAATCACCCCTCTTTTCCGCAGGCCATTCTGCGCAAGGGAGACCGCTACCATCAAAGATTAGAATTTTCTTTTGCGCATGAGGCTGAACGATGAGACAGGGTTATTCCCCACAAACACAGCGCCTTGTCCTCCTCATATGTGCCTTGGTATCAGGTGTTGGCTTTATTGACTCAACCGCATTGAATGTCGCCCTTCCCTTTATCCAACGTGATTTAGGCGCTGATGCCGCAAGCACTTATTGGGTGCTTGAGATTTATCTGCTAGGGTTGGCAGCCTTAACAATGGCCGGTGGTGCGTTAGGAGATAGCTTTGGACGCCGCCGCCCGTTGCGATGGGGGACTTTTTTCTTTGGGGTCACATCGGTGGGCTGTGCGTTATCTGAGAT
>CALEYP010000112.1 GCA_937924895.1 uncultured Alphaproteobacteria bacterium | reverse complement strand
TTGCGGCATTGGCAGGCCTTCTCTAGCGCCTTTGGTGGTCAGCTCTCACCACGAGATGAAGAACATTTTGCTCGGTTTTGCCCCTTTGCGAGTCGCGCCTCATCTGGGGCCTCACTATCCTGGCAGCATAGTGATCGCGCATTGACGTCACCAGACCGTCAGGTTCTTGCCACACAAGAGTCAGTGTTAGGTCAATTTTGCCGCGCCTTTGAGGGCTTTTGTCCCCGGAATAATCGATTTACTTTGCCGCATCGCACAGCGCCGACATATCAAATGCATCTGTCTTTTTGGCATCAAACCGAACAGTTGCGACCGGGCGGTCATCTCTGGCAAGTGAGCCATCACCAATCCCATTCAGCCCCACCCCTTGGTCAAGCCTTTGCAGATTTGCAAGCGAGTTGGCGATTCTCATTATCTGCAAATTTACTAATTCACACCGGCGCGATGCTTTCGATGCAAACCATACCACGTGACGGGGTTTTTGCCGCTCAAACAAGGCAGATAGCACGGGCTGAAACAGGAATTGAGAGGCGTGGCAAAGGGCTATCTCATCACGTTAATTTTGCGTCATCTGTGGGTCGTTTAAATGAGACGTCCTTTCATGCAGATGAGATATCTCTTACCCAAATGCTATCGGTGAATCAGGCCCTTACCCTGATCACAGAGGCGCGCCGTTATCAGCATAGGCCCGCTCAATCCGACCTCTTAGGCCCTTATGTTCAACATGATGTGACACTAGACATAACAGCTGTCATTAGGCTGACAGCGTCACCGCCTTGGCAGGTCTCATTATCGGTGACTGAGTCTGATGCCTCCTATCAGAAGACCTTACCTTATTTGACACAGCCTCATCAGGTAAGGGTACGCAACTGGGAAGTGCAAATGAGAGTGCCATGGGCGAAATTCCCACGACTATCGACGGTAATGGCGCTGCGTCATATGACGTCAAACTCTATCAATAGCTTGCAAAATTTCACAGGTCAGTCAGTTAATTTCGGCCTTCAGTGGCGCTAATCCCAATAGATAATCTGTCTATCCCTTCGATAATTTAGCGTGATCTTTTTATTTTATTAGAAAGGGCCTCTTTTAAAAGAGGAAGAAATGAGTAGAATAACACTCATAGCAAGAAAACCCCATTTATATAACAATTATAAACAGAGAAAGGATTTGGGGGCATGCGGGTGCTTTTTGGTTATGCGAATTCATTAGTCCGTGATTTTATCCGTGAGCATATGAGTGATAGAGAGCACGATATAACGGTTTTGGCCGCTGGGACATTGCGTGAAACGATGCAATTAGCAGCGGAAACATCAGAGTTAGATGTGATAGGACTAGATCTTGAAATGCCAGATATGGATGGGCTGGCTGGGCTTGATGCGATCCGTCCGCAATGTGGTGACCATGTGCCAATTGCGCTTATTGGTCCGTTGCGGGCCAGTGCAGAGGTCCAGCATATGTTGGCGCGCGGGGCCTCAGGCTATTTGCCTTATAGCTTAGGATCAGCCGCTATCTTGGCCGCAGTCCGTGTGCTTGCGGCTGGCGAGACCTATATTCCAGTTGAGATGATGGCGCAGTCTGAGACAATGCGGGACAAGGTACCAAATTATCTGACAAGGCGAGAACGGGATGTGCTGAATGGCTTACTTGCAGGGCAATCAAATAAAGAGATCGCACGTATCCATAATTTGAGTGAAGTGACAATCAAACATCATCTCAAATCACTACGGTCAAAATTGGGGGCACGCAATCGGACCCATGCTGTCTGTCGTGCAATTGAACTTGGCATCGCTGATGATGATACAGCTTTTGCATAAAAGCAAAGCGCCCCTTCCAAAAGAGCAAGGGGCGCTTGTCTTTTTTATGAGGATAAGCCTCTAGCGGTTGCGGCGATTATCAATGAGATCATCAACAACTGATGGATCTGCCAATGTTGATGTATCACCTAATTCGCTATGCTCATTGGCCGCAATTTTGCGCAAGATACGGCGCATGATTTTGCCAGAGCGTGTCTTTGGTAGGCCAGGTGCCCATTGCAACAAATCTGGTGTAGCAATAGGACCAATTTCCTTACGCACCCATTTTTTCAGCTCAGCTTCTAACTCATCAGATGGCTCTTCGCCTGCATTGAGAGTGACATAGGCATAGATGCCTTGGCCCTTAATATCATGCGGATATCCGACAACAGCCGCCTCTGCCACTTTACTATGAGCAACAAGCGCTGATTCAACTTCAGCTGTGCCCATGCGGTGGCCAGATACATTGATGACATCATCCACGCGGCCTGTAATCCAATAATAGCCATCTTCATCACGACGGGCGCCGTCACCAGTGAAATACCGGCCTTCAAATGTCGCAAAATAGGTATCGATAAAGCGCTGGTGATCGCCATAGACCGACCGCATCTGGCCAGGCCATGACGCATTGATGCACAGGCTGCCTTCTGCCGCTCCGTCAATGATCCCGTTTTCATTATCAACCAAGACAGGTTGCACCCCGAAGAAGGGCTTTGTTGCTGAGCCAGGTTTTGTCGCTGTCGCGCCGGGAAGCGGTGTAATGAGAATCCCGCCTGTTTCTGTCTGCCACCATGTATCAACGATAGGGCAACGAGACTCGCCGACAACCTCATGATACCATTTCCAGGCTTCTGGGTTAATAGGCTCACCCACAGACCCTAATAGGCGTAATGACGAGCGATCACATTTTGTCACTGGCTCAGAGCCTTCACGCATCAATGCGCGAATAGCGGTTGGCGCGGTGTAGAAGATATTAACCTTATGCTTTTCAACAACTTGCCAAAAACGAGACACATCTGGATAGGTTGGGACACCTTCAAACATCAATGTTGTCGCGCCATTGGCGAGCGGCCCATAGAGGATATAGCTATGGCCAGTTACCCAACCCACATCAGCTGTACACCAATAGACATCACCCTCATGATAATCAAAGACATATTGATGCGTCATTGACGCATAGACCATATAGCCGCCTGTGGTATGAAGCACACCCTTTGGCTTCCCTGTTGAGCCTGATGTGTAGAGGATGAAAAGCGGGTCTTCAGCATTCATTTCTTCTGCTGGGCAATCAGATGATGCCGCGGCCATTGCTTCATGATACCAAACATCACGGCCATCCTGCATCGTCACATCACCGCCAGTGCGCTGCACTACGATACAGCTTGTGCAATCTGGGCAACTTTCAAGGGCGATATCTGCATTAGCTTTCAATGGCACAGCACGGCCACCGCGCACGCCTTCATCAGCTGTGATAACAACGCTTGATTCACAATCTTGAATACGGCCAGCTAGCGCATCTGGTGAGAAGCCACCAAAGACAACTGAATGGATAGCACCAATACGAGCACAGGCCAGCATGGCCACAGCGGCTTCTGGAATCATCGGCATGTAAATGGTGACACGATCACCTTTCTTCACACCGCGGCTTTTTAGAACATTTGAGAATTTGCACACTTCTTCATGAAGTTCTGCATAGCTGATATGTTTGGAATCTGCCGGGTCATCACCTTCCCAGATGATGGCGGTTTGAGAGCCTCTCGTTTCAAGATGACGGTCAAGACAGTTTGCGGCGGCATTCAAGGTGCCATCTTCGTACCATTTAATGGAGACGTTAGGCTTGTTGTAGCTCACATTGCTGATTGTGGTGTAGGGTGTCATCCAATCGATGCGCTTGCCATGTTCCGCCCAGAACGCATCTGGGTCTGCCACAGATTGGGCGTACATCTCTTCATATTTTGCTGCATCAATATGGGCACGTGCGGCCATCTCTTCAGATGGTGCAAAAATTTCATCTTGGCTCATAAAAGGCTCCCTCCCTAACCGTAATAATTATCCGATGCGGGTGATCTACCACATATCGGCATGAAATCAAAATGGCTCATCAGGTGGGGTTTGAGCCGCAGCTAGCAGTTCTTCTGCTTCCTGCGTGCTGGATAATTCCAGAATTTGCTTAATCAGGTCAAGTGAAAAGCCAGCCCGCGCCAGCTTTGCCATTTGTTTTTGTTTCTCTTCAAACGTCACTTCTGGCCCAAAGGGACCACATTTCTTTTTTCGCGCAAAGGTGAGCCCGGCCGCTAATTCTGGGTTTGTCCAATCACTATTCTGTGTGTGAAGGGCAGCATTGCGTGTATCTTCATCAATGCCCATTTGTTGTAATTTTTGCGAGAGGCGTCGACGCGATACGCCGCTTAGCACAGCGCTATGAGCCTTGGCGGTTGCCAGCCGGCTATCATCAACATAACCATAGTCGCAACACAGAGCGATGACATCTTCAATGGCGCGGGCAATCGCAGCCTCATCGGCGTCAGTCACCTCATCTGTGAGTAATTTGCGACGGGCAAATTGGCGCAAGGTTTGACGCAACTTTTGCTGGCTAGCCTGATAGCGCCCCAAATAATGAAGCGCCTTATTCATTAGCCGCTTATGAGCCCGGCTTGTATTGCGTAATTCGGTTTCGCTTTGCATAGGGCAATAACTATCATAGGGCGCGGCGAAGCTCTATCTTAAAAGTCAGGCTAGATAAGGCATAACGCATAATTGGTATTAGCCATTTGGCATGCAATCCTATATGGTGTGGGCAAAGAAATTAAGATAATCCACAGTGATGAGGCGCATTGTGACGCAAAATATAAACGAACTATCGACTGGTATCTTAGCCGCAGATGAAATCACAGCTGCGTTTGACACAGGTGTGATAGCGGCAGACGCCCCGCCCATCGCTGGACAAATTCAACCTGCCAGCCTCGATCTGCGTCTGGGGACCAAAGCCTGGCGGGTGCAAACCTCATTTTTGCCAGGTGCCTTTGCCACAGTCGCAGATAAGTTGCAAAGCCTAGCGCTTCATGAAATTGACCTCAGCGAAGGGGCTGTTTTGGAACGTGGCTGTGTGTATGTGGTGGAATTGCAGGAACGGCTTGCCCTGCCAGAGACGATATCAGCCATTGCCAATCCCAAAAGTTCCACTGGCCGTGTCGATGTTTTCACACGCCTGATCACGGATGGCGCGATTGAATTTGAATCTGTGACAGCGGGGTATCAAGGGCCGCTTTATGCTGAGATTTCGCCGCGTACCTTCTCTGTGCTTGTTCGCCCTGGCACAAGATTATCCCAATTACGCTTGCGGCGTGGCACGGCGATCATCCCTGATAAGGAGCTAGCGGCGTTACAGCAAGACAGACAGCTTATCAGACTGGCTGAGGAACAAAAGGGACAGGTTAATATCTCTCATGGGGTGGGCTTATCTGTGAATTTTAAGCCAGAAGATAGCTCAGGTCTGATTGGTTGGCGGGCGCGCAAACATGCGGGCCTCATTGATATGGATAAGCCAGCAAGCCTGCCAAAAACCGGATTTTGGGAACGCGTCACCACAGATGATCTCGTCGCTGGGGGCTTGGTATTAAATCCTGATGAATTTTATATTTTAGCTAGCCGAGAATATGTCTCAGTCCCGCCAGATCTGGCCGCTGAAATGAGCGCCTATGATACCCGAGCCGGTGAGTTTCGGGCCCATTATGCCGGCTTCTTTGATCCAGGTTTCGGCATTGGTGCCAAAGGCGCAGAGCATACCAGAGCCGTGCTAGAAGTGCGCTCACATGATGTGCCATTCTTAATCGAAGAAGACCAAATCGTCTGTCGTCTTGTCTATGAACATATGGCAACAGAGCCAGATTGGCTCTATGGCGCAGATGGCTCTGGCTCAAATTACCAAGCTCAATCACTTAAGCTTGCAAAATATTTTGTCTAAGACCCAATAACACTCCCAAAAAGGGAAGGAGTATATCATGACATCAGCTCTGTCATCATCACAAGCACAACAAGCTGTCATGCCGACTTATGGTCGCGCAGAGCTGAGCTTTGTGCGTGGTGAAGGTGTCTGGTTGTATGATGCTGATGAGCGCGCTTATCTTGATATGGCGGCAGGGATTGCAGTGAATAATCTTGGCCACTGTCATCCCCATCTTGTCAAAGCGCTAACAGAACAGGCTTCACGGCTATGGCATGTCTCTAACCTCTATCGCATTCCTGGTCAGGAACAATTAGCGCTGCGCCTTGCCAAAGCTGCCAAGCTTGATCACGTGTTTTTCTGTAATTCAGGTGCTGAGGCGAATGAAGGCGCGGTGAAAATGGCGCGCCGCTATCATTATAAGCAAGGTGATACGAGCCGGGTGAAAATCCTTTGTGCGGGCGGCGCGTTTCATGGCCGGACGCTTGGCATGCTGGCTGCCACTGATAGACCTGTTTTCCGTGAGGGATTTGGCCCTATCCCAGCTGGGTTTGTGCATGCGCCTTTTGGCAATCTCAATCAGCTGCGTGATATGATGGGCCCTGATGTGGCTGCTATTTTTGTGGAACCCATTCAAGGGGAAGGGGGCGCAAATGCGGCGCCAGCTGGCTATCTTGAAGGGATCCGTGCGGCAGCCGATGAGTTTGGGGCATTGGTAATCGCTGATGAGATTCAAACAGGCATGGGCCGGTCTGGTCAGTTATTTGCCTATCAGGCCTCTGCGATTCAACCAGATATTGTCGCATTAGCCAAAGGGCTTGGCGGTGGCTTTCCAATTGGCGCTGTGATCGCGCGGGGTGATATTGGCGAGGCAATGGGCCCCGGAAGTCATGGTACCACATTTGGCGGGAATCCGCTTGCCGTGGCCGCTGGTAATGCGGTGATGGATGTGATGGATGAGCCTGATTTCTTCCCGCACCTTGCGGCACGTATTGCCCAGCTTGATACCGCATTGCGTGAGTTGCAAAAAGCGCATAGTCAGCACATCATTGAGCTACGAGGCCTTGGCATGTTGCGTGGCCTACAGCTGGCCCCAGGGCATGCTGTGGGAGATGTCAATCTGGCCCTTCGTGAGGCTGGTTTATTGGCCGTGCCAGCGGCTGATAATGTGTTGCGTCTCTTGCCGCCATTGACCATCAGCGAAGATGAGTGTGCGCAAGCTATCACAATTTTACAATCTGTGTTTGCGCGGCTATAATAGAGCCCCTGCCAGATCTCCCAAAAGGATATGAACTCATGCGCCATTTTTTGGATTTGAAAGATTTTGATAAAACCCAATTGCAAGCCATGCTTGATTATGGGCTAGAAATGCGCCGCGCCCTCAAAGCAGGGACAAGCCATGATACCCCTTTGGCAGGCCAGCATATCGGGATGATTTTTGAAAAGCCCTCAACCAGAACACGTGTGTCATTTGAGGTTGGGATTAGCCAGCTAGGCGGTACGCCGATTGTGTTATCAGCCAATGATATGCAGCTGGGCCGCGGTGAGACAATCGCTGATACAGCGCGTGTCCTATCTGGCTATTTGGATGGCGTTATGATTCGTTGCTTGGCGCATGATACGTTAATGGCGCTTGCAGAGCATGCTAGCATGCCTGTGATTAATGGGCTGACTAATCGTTCTCATCCCTGTCAGGTGATGGCTGATATGATGACCATGATTGATTATCATGGCGGTTTGGACGGACAGATTGTTACCTGGGCAGGTGATGGTAATAATGTGGCTGTCTCTTGGATTGAAGCGGCGGCTATTATGGGATTTGAGCTGCGCCTTGCCTGCCCTGAGGGGTATGAGCCGCCGGCCGATATCATCGCATGGGCGCGTCAGGCAGGGGCAAAAATCAGCCTGCATCAAGATTTGGCTGAGGCGGCAACACAGGCAGATGTGCTGGTGACAGATGTGTGGATCTCAATGGGGGATGAAGAAGGAACAAGATTGCAAGATCTGACGCCTTTTCAGGTTAATGATGCGGTGATGCAACAGGCTGCCCCAGATGCTATATTCATGCATTGTTTGCCGGCTATTCGTGAACAAGAAGTCACGACGTCAGTGATTGAGGGGCCGCAATCAGCAGTGTGGGCAGAAGCTGAAAACCGCCTTCATGCGCAAAAAGCCATTTTGGCTTATTGCGCGGGCCATGTGCTGTAACTCGTAAATTTGAAGAATGCGTGACGTGATAAGGGTCCAATGATGACAACAGATATGGTGCTCCCTTTCTATCTGACAGGGGATGAGGGGTCTCAGCCGAAAATCAGAGGCCGTATTGCGAGACTTCACACTCAAATGGACCAGATTATTGGCCGTCATGGTTATAATGACGTGGTCTCTGGTCTATGTGCCGAAACGCTGGCGCTGACCTCTGTGTTATCAAGCATGATGTCATTTGAGGGTGTCTTTACGGTGCAAGCCAAAGGCGATGGCGCGGTTCGCACGCTCATGGCTGATATGACTGATGAGGGCGCAATGCGCTGTTATGCGGCCTTTGATGAAGAGGACGCATTGCTGCAAGGTGACTATCAGGGGCCGGCCCTTTTGCCGCGTCTATGCGGGTCTGGTTATATGGCTTTTACGGTCGATCATCAGGTCACAAATCGACGCTATCAGGGGATTGTCGAATTAGATGGCCCCCATCTCGGAGATGCCGCAACGAGCTGGTATAATAGCTCTGAGCAGTTAAAGACTTTGATCATCACAATGGCAGAGAAGACGTCATCTGGTTGGGTGTCATCTGCGTTGCTGTTGCAACATATTGCGACAAGCGGCGGGAAAATGACAGATGATTTGTATGCCCAGCCTGAAGAGATGGATGAGGCCATGTCAGATCTATGGCATACAGCGATGACGTTATGTGGGTCTGTCAAATCAGAGGAATTGCTCAATCCATCGCTTGGCCTTGATACCATAATCTATCGGCTCTTTAATGCGCTAGGGCCGCATGTCCAGCCTGCGAAAATGGTCACAGATAGCTGTCGCTGCTCTGATGAAAAAGTACGCGCGATGTTAGAGGGGCTATCAGCCGCACAACGGGCTGATGTGGCTGATGAGACAGGTGATCTTGCAGTAGCGTGCGAATTTTGTAAGACAGAGCGCCTATTTACGCTCTCTGACTTTGCAACTGACTAGCTATTTTCCAAAAGGGTAAATGATGATAGGCTCATGCCAGTATCATTTTGTGAAGGGATGACACGCCTCATGCGCCTTGTATTAACGCTCTGTCTCGCCGGTCTTTTAGGGATGTTATCAGCCTGTCAAACAACCCCTGTTGTCGAACGCCTAGCGCGCTTTGATCCCGCACAAGATGCGCCTTTGGCTTTGAATGCCAGACGCCTTGAGATCACAGATAACTGGCTGATGCCTGTCATAGCCCCTTATGTAGAACATGAGCTCAGCCCGACACCGTCCCAATATCTGATTGAATGGGCCTCTGATGTGTTGCAGCCGCTGGGTGGGTCTGGTGAGATCATTCTCAATATCTCAGAAGCAAGTGTCCAACTTGAAGAATTACCGCCAGCTGAAGGGTTGTTAAATAGCCTGAAAGATAATCAAGAAACGCGGATCCGTGTGACATTTGAAGCGCAATTATTATGGATTCAGCCTGTTGGAAATTATCAAGGCACGGCGCAGCTTGCGGCGAAAACAACACAAACCTTGCCTGAATCAGCGACACCGAAAGATTATGATATTGCTATCCAGAATAATCTTAATCGGGCCATTGCGCTGATTGATGAGCAGGCACGCGCCAAAATCGCAGAAATGGATGGCATCATCTTACCATAATGACGCGGTAGGGGCGTGGCTTAACGACGCCAGAAGCCAGGATGCAGCATTACCAAGACGGTAAATAATTCCAATCGTCCAAGGAACATGCCCACGCACATGGCCCATTTGGCAAGCATTGGCAAATCACCAAAATGACCAGACGGGCCGATCATATCGCCCAGGCCTGGTCCGACATTTGAAATCGCTGTGGCAGCGCCAGACAAGGCGGTATCAAAATCAAGCCCTGTCAGGCCAAGCACCGCGGCAAGCACCACAAAACATAAGATATAAAGATAGAAGAATCCCATCACGGCATCCATGACAGATTCATTCACAGGCCGCTTGTTATAATAGGCCAAAGCCACCCCATGCGGGCGCAAGAGACGCGAGATTTGAACTTTAATCGTCGACGCTAAGACCTGTAGGCGGAAAATTTTTACCCCACATGTTGTGGAGCCCGCACAGCCACCTATAAACATAGAGATTAATAAAATCGTTGTCGCAAAGCCGCCCCATACAGCAAAATTTGCAGTGCCATAGCCTGTGCCAGTGACAATGGAAATAGTGTTAAAGCTCGCCATGCGCAGCGCATCGGCGGCGCCGTAGCCTTGCTGAAACAGGTTAAAGGTAACCAAAGCCACAAGGCCAAGCATCAATGACAGGAACCAACGCACTTGCGGGTCATCAATCAAACGCTGCCAGCCGCCTCTCGTCATCGCCACATAATGCGCAAAAGGCAGAGAGCCAATAATCATCCCGCCAATAATGATGACTTCAATCAGCCAGCTATCATAGGCGCCAATGGATAAGGTGCGTGTTGAATAGCCGCCTGTCGCAATGGTGGTCATTGCATGAGCTAGCGCATCAAATCCGGGCATGCCAGCCAATGCTAGCATAAGCGCCCAAAAGCCAGTAAGCGCGGTATAGGCAATGAAAATACCGCCTGCCAATTGTGTGGCGCGTGGTATCACCTTGTCAGCGCTATCATAGGATTCTGTTTTAAAGAGCTGCATCCCGCCGACAGATAGCATCGGCAAAACAGCCATGGCCATCACGACAATGCCGATACCGCCTAGCCATTGGAGCAAGGCACGCCACAGCAATATGCCAGCTGAAGCCAATTCAATATGCGGCAGGATTGTTGAGCCTGTGGTTGTCACGCCAGAAACTGATTCAAAAATGGCATCCGAGATCGATAAATTTAAATCTGATAGGAAAAGCGGGATAGCACCAAAGAGTCCAATGGATAGCCATGCCCCATTTGTCAGCAAAAAGGCTTGTCGCAGGCCAATATCTAATGTGGTTGATTCTTGGTTGGCGATCCACAGCCCAACACCAATGAAACCCGTGACAAGCGCAGAAATAGCAAAAGATTGCCAATTATCTGATCCCGTGACGATATCTGCTACCATCGGCAACAACATGGTAGCTGCCAATAATGTAAGCAAAATGCCAAGAATATTTAAAACAGGTGTAAATCGCATCTCATCACATATGATAGCTATCGCCGCTATCACTCATAGCGTCAGGTGTCATATGTATAAAAGTGATAGACCCGCTTGTCCAGCATTGCCCGTTCTGGGCGCTGCTATCATCAGCTATTCTTTGTGGCTATCTGATTTGAATTTGTTTGTAGAACCTGTCACGCAAATCAGCATCATCCTGGAAGGCGCCAGTGAATTGTGTTGTGACCATAGACACACATGGCGACTTCACGCCTCTGGTTGACATGCATTGATGCGCGGCATCAATCATGACTGCTACACCACGAGGCTGCAACGCTGTTTGGATGCAATTTGCCACTTGTGCTGTCATAGTTTCTTGCGTTTGCAGGCGGTACCCATAGCCATTTAACACACGGGCTAATTTGGAAATGCCAACCACACGGCGGTCAGGCAAATAGGCGATATGCGCTTTGCCAGTAATAGGAACCATGTGATGCTCGCAATGAGATTGCACCGTAATGTCACGCAACATCACCATATCTTGATAGCCTTCGACCTCTTCAAACGTCTTGGCAAGATGATGATGTGGGTCTTCCTGATAGCCTTTAAAAAATTCTTCAAAAGACCGTACGACACGCGCTGGTGTTTCACGCAAACCTTCTCTGTCAGGGTTGTCGCCTGCCCAACGCAATAGCACTTCAACCGCCGCTTCGGCTTCTTCGCGGGTCGGGCGCGTTGTTAGCATCGTTTCTTCAAGAGATTTTGGCGTATCATAAGGTGTCATAGGAAGGGGCCCTATCTGGGGTATTATTCAATTATCTCTACATCATACCAACAGGCAGTTGCAAAGCCATTATCAGTATTCACACATCTGGTCTAGCGAATTCATGCCAAATGGGCTTTGACAACCATCATTATCAGCAATTGTCTATTATCCCTTACGCATCTCTTCTAGGGCTAGATCATATTCCGCCTGTCTGTGATCGTCATCCCGTAGGCCAGAGGATCACGGGGCCTGTGGCAAATGCTTTATCATCTTCGTGATGTGAAATAAGCAAGGCTGGGATGTTATGGGCTGTGACTTGGTCTGCTACAAATTGGCCAAATTGCTGACGCAGCGCGGGATCAAGGGCGGCAAAGCTCTCATCCATCAAAAGGGCATCTGGGCGGGATAACATGGCGCGCATCATCGCCACACGTGCCTTTTGCCCCCCTGACAGTGAGGCAGGATCACGATCTTCAAAGCCTGATAAGCCGGCGATAGTCAGGGCTTGGTGAATGCTGTCTTGCCTGATGCTGCGCGCCATCCCTTGGGGCAGGCCAAACCCAATATTATCTCCGACACTCATATGCGGAAATAAGAGAGCCTCTTGAAAAAGTAGGCCAATCTTTCGCTGTTCAACAGCGACATTAGTCAGCGAGCGCCCCGCCAACAAGATATCACCTGTCACATTAAGCTGAGGGGGGTGCGTGCCAGCAATGACGCCAAGAAGGGTCGATTTCCCACATCCTGATGGGCCTTGTAAAACAGCAATCTCTCCTTTTTGAATGGTGAGAGAAAATGAGCTGAGCAAAGGCGGCTGGTCCTCCCAGCCCATGGTGATATCATGAAGCGATAACATCGAAATCCTGTATGTTAGTCATGCCAAAAATAAGAGGTCTTTATCTCAGCGATGCTATCGCCTTCTGATGGAAAGACAATGACTAATTATCGATATGGGCTGAAATAGCGGAGCGGTTCATATGATAAGTGTCATGTTCTCCTAGGGGGGTTGTTTTTGGCCAATGGCCGCGCCATGAAATAGACCTTTGTCAGGCATAAGGCGGAAAAGTAATCCTGTTTGGATGGCGTCAGGGCCAAAGAAATCGCCCCAGGATTCTGCGCTGTCATGTGATAGGGGCGCGCCCTGATAGGAAAAGTGTCGGACCTCTGAGAGGATGAGTCCGCGGCCGTTTTTGGGCGGCTGTAAGCCAAGCGTGAGGGTAATCTCATCTGTGTGAAGGTGGAAAGATGCCACCCCTGCCCCCTCGTAAGATAGCGTGCCAGCCTTTTGACCAGAAACAGCATCACAGAACTGACAATGCCAAATAACATGCATGTCATAGGTAGTAGGCGTGGGGGGTGGCAGGCTGGCACGTCCCCACAGTAAAAAATGCCCAGGATCTCGCTGGTAAAAGCTATCATCAGAATCTGTCAATCCGATGCGATGGGCCAAATGGGCAATGCCGGCATAGCGTGAAGCACCAGATGGCCAAAAAAGAGTCGCCTCTGACAGAGGCGGTTGTTTGGAGAGGAAGCCATAGAGATCGTCATCTTGATCAAGCCATGTAATGTCACCTGTATTGACATCCATGACATAGCTGTGCGGCTCGCCTGCATCAAAGCTATCTAGCTGGCCAAATATATAATCAAGCGGCGCTTCTGTTACGGTGGCCACGGCGGTTGGTGCAAGGGACGGAGATGACCCGCCGCTGCCAGCGCTAGAACAGGCTGTTATCAGGCTAGCGAGGACTAGCATCACACCCCACCACTGCGATGAGGGTGCAAAAAGGCAGCGCAGCATTCTCACCAAACAAGGAAACATATCAGCTCATCTTGCATCATCATATGATAGAGAGTTGCCTGCTTCTCGCCTGAGGTCTAGTGACCTGTCAGCATCACCCCTTTTTTATTTTTGCTTGTTCGAAAGTATGAATCAAGGCTAGGTAAGAGGCGGATTCATACCTATCATATGGCACACCCAGAAAGGATATTTGACATGGCTTGTAATCATCTCAGAGCTTTAAAACATCTTGTCACAGGTTTGGCGATGATCGGCTTTACGCTCTCTTCAGCCTCTGCCATGACAGATATTTCTGCTTTGGAAAAAGAAGCGAAGGGCCAAACGGTTTATTTTAATGCATGGGGCGGTGATGAAAAAATCAACGCCTATATCAGTTGGGCTGGCCAGCAGATGCAAGAGCGTTATGGCGTGACTGTGGATCATGTGAAATTAACAGATACCGCAGCGGCGGTCTCTCGTATTCTCGCTGAGAAAACAGCTGGTCGTGCCGATGATGGCTCTGTGGATTTGCTATGGGTGAATGGCGAAAATTTTGCCGCTATGAAACGGGCAGGCCTTTTGCAAGATCATGATTGGGTCACAAGCCTGCCGAATTGGGCCTTCACAGATGAAACAGAATTGCCAGCGATCGCGCTTGATTTTGCTGTACCAACAGACGGGCGGGAATCACCATGGGGCCGTGCGCAGCTCGTCTTTTTCTATGACAGCGCCTATGTGCAAACCCCGCCGCAAGATGCGGCCTCTTTGAAAGATTATATCCTCAATAATCCGGGACGATTCACCTATCCGCAGCCGCCTGATTTCATGGGGTTGTCATTTCTCAAGCAAATTTTGACAGAAGTAACCATGATGCCAGAGGCGCTATATCAGCCTGTTGAAGATGCTGATTTTGATGCTGTAACTGCACCGCTTTGGACTTATTTGGATGAGGTAACACCTGCTTTATGGCGCCGCGGAACGGCCTACCCACAAAATTATCCCGCCCAACGTCAGCTCTTGGCAGATGGTGAGGTGGATATATATGTTGCCTTTAATCCAGCCGATGCATCATCAGCGATTGCCCAAGGTGACCTGCCAGATAGCGTGCGCTCTTATATTCACAGCTCTGGCACAATTGCCAATGTGCATTTTCTTGCCATTCCCTTTAATAGTGGCTCATCCGCAGGGGCGAAATTACTAGCCAATCTGTTACTTTCGCCAGAAGCGCAACTTCGGAAAGCCGATCCTGCCATTTGGGGTGACCCATCTGTGCTATCGCAAGCGCGCCTAACAGCCGAAATGCAAGCCCAATTTGCGGCCTTGCCAAAAGGTGTTGCTACCTTGGGGCCCGCTGATTTGGCGAAGACATTACCAGAGCCACATCCAAGTTGGGTTCCACGTTTGGAACAAGCCTGGCTTGCGCGCTACGGCGCCGCGCAATAAGGAATGATGCCTCCCTTTTGAACCAAATGAAAAAAGGGAGGCGCGACGCGCAAATCCTATGATACGTCTTGGCTTTGTTTCTCTCGGATTATTGCTATTTGCCTTACCGCTATTGGGGGGCATGATCGGTGTTTTGCTGCCGGCATTTGGCTATTTTCCACCGTTGGGATATGAGGGATTTTCCTTCCTCCCCGCTGCTTTATTTTGGGCGCACCCTCATGCGCTTACGTCTCTGTTTCACTCTATGTTTATTGGGCTGACGGCAACCGCCTTGTCGGTTCTGTTTGTGTTTTTATGTTTGGCGCTTGAACAGGAACATCGCGCGGTTCACCATATGATGAGGCTTGTGCGTCTGATGCTTGGCCCGCTCATTGCGCTGCCGCATTCCACCATCGCGATTGCCCTGTTATTCCTTATGGCACCGTCAGGCTGGCTTGCGCGGCTCATTTCACCAGAACTCACAGGGTGGATGCGGCCCCCTGCTTTTGGGTTTGTGCCAGACCAATCAGGGGGGATGTTGATTATCGGCTTGATGGCAAAAGAAATTCCCTTTCTTCTTTTTGTGGCATTGGCACAAACGCAGTCTCTCCCGGTAAAGCGACTTTTGACATTGGGTCGCCTTCATGGCTATCACGGGGTTGCGAGCTGGTTATTTCTTATCTGGCCACAGCTCTACCCTCTTCTGCGACTGCCGCTTTTTGCTGTTCTGGCTTATGCACTATCGGTGATTGATATGACCTTAATTCTAGGTCCAACATTGCCGCCCCCTCTTGCAGGTCTTATTTTGCAAGGCTTTACAGATCCTGATTTGGCCGCCCGCCTCCCCGCCTCTTTTGCGGCCTTTATGCAGCTTCTCCTGATCATTGCTGGGATTATCATATGGGGGGGAGCTGCGAAGCTATGCCGTATCATCCTTATTGTAATGCGCCATCATCAATGGCGGATGCGCCATATCTCGCTAGTCACTCTCCCGCCCCTCTTTCTTCTCGGTATAGGCTTTATCTTACTGGCTTTGGGGATGGTTGCGATTGGGTTATGGGCCTTTGCTAAATCATGGCCTTTTTCTGCCAATTTACCGCAAAGCTATGGGCTGCATCTCTGGCGTGATAGTGCTGAATTAGGAATGTTATTTGTACAAAGCTGTATCATTGCCGTTGCAGCCAGCCTCTCTTCAATTGGGCTGTGCCTTATGTGGTTGGAAGGGAGGAACTGGCGCGCACGTTCTTTGTCTATCATGACATTGTTGCTCTTTATTCCGTTATTAGTACCGCAGATTTCCTTATTATTCGGCCTACAAGTGGCTTTAAGCTATGTCTATTTGGATGGCAAATTACTCACTGTGATTTGGCTTCATACTTTGTATTGCTTGCCTTATAGCTGGTTGGTATTGGCCCCAGCGCTTACGCATTTTGATAGTCGCTACATCGCTCTTGCACGAAGCTTAGGGTCTGGAACATGGCGTTGTTTCTGGCGGGTCAAGCTACCGATGATTGCGCCCTCTCTGGCCTCGGCTGCCGCAATTGGAATAGCGGTTTCTGTTGCGCTGTATTTACCAACTCTTTTCGCAGGGGCAGGACGTATTGATACGGTTACAACAGAGGCTGTAACAGCGGCGGCAAATGGGGCGAGAGGTGGTGCAGCGCGGGCGGCCTTATTGCAAATGGCGCTTCCTTTGCTTGGGTTTCTGGCAATTTCTATCTGGTTGCGGTGGCATCAAGCGCCTAAAAAACAGGCATAAGTAGGCTGTACGTGACATCTTTGATTTGGGGTTGCCAAATAATATGACCTTGATGTATACCATCGCCAACTTCAGCACCGGACGACACCTATCTGTCATGCTGATGGTTTGCCAACCCCTCACTTCGGTGACAGAGGTTCACGGATTAAATTAACAAGCGCTATTATTCTACAACACAGGATTGCGGTCTCAGACCGGTCAATATGTGATGAAGACTAGAGCTGCATGATTAGGAGATACACCACATGGCACAGCACTCACTCTCAGCTAAGAAAATTGCAATCATGGTATCAGCTGGCTTTGATGAAGCACAATTCATCGACATTCAGAAATCAATGATGGCAAATAATGGATGGCTGAAAGTCGTGGCAAATAAGCCTGGCCTTGTGAATGGTGCACGTGATGGCATGCTAGGCATGGCTTACCCTGTCGATGCTACAATCTCCGAGACTCTCGCCATTGATTATGATGGTTTGATCATTCCAGGCGGCGAAAAGCATATTGCGACTCTATCAGAAGAGCCACATGCCTTGCGCATCTTGCGTGCCTTTTTGCGTGAATCAATGCCTGTGCTTTTGATTGAAGAAGCCGCCTCAATGCTAGATCAAATCGAAGCAGATGTGACATCATCTGATTTTGACGCCTCTCAAGCGATTGATTGTCGTGCTTCGATTGCCCGCGCACAAAAAGATGCCTCAATGACATCATCTCTTGCTGCCTTGGCAGAAATCATGCATAGCCAAGAAGAAGAGCAAGCTGCCTAACCCGACTTATTTGCCGCGGCGATAAGGTCACAACATAAAAAGGTGAGGGGAATGATATGACAGATAAATTAGCCTCACCTTGCATCAGCATTTGCCAGATTAATCCAACCAATGGTGAATGTGTCGGCTGTTATCGGACGAGATCTGAAATTGCCCGCTGGTCTGCGATGACCCCTGATGAACAAAAAGCCCTATTATTGGAGCTTGGCGAACGCCGCACAGCGGCCACTGGCATTACCAGACGTCAAACAAGACGACGCTCTGCCTAACATAACAAATATTGGAGACTCCTCATGACCAGCCTTTCTCAGTTTTTAACCGAAAAAGGCTGTGTCCTCGCGGATGGCGCGATTGGCACAAATCTTTTTGCCAAAGGGCTGGAGACAGGTGATGCACCCGAATTATGGAATTGTGATCAGCCTGACAAAATCTCTGAATTATTACATGAATTTATTGAGGCAGGGGCAGATATCCTCCTGACAAATAGCTTTGGCGCTAATCGGTTCCGCCTCGCTTTGCATCAGGCAGAGACGCGCGTCGCAGAATTAAATGCCGCCGCGGTGCGTTTGGCAAAAGAAGCCGCCGCAACAAGTGACCGCACCATTTTAGTTGCAGGCGATATCGGGCCAACCGGCGAATTATTCGCCCCGCTCGGCGCCTTAACAAAAGATGATGCCATCACAGCTTTTACTGAACAAGCGAGCGCTTTGGCAGAGGCTGGGGCAGATCTCTTATGGATTGAGACCATGTCATCTCTTGAAGAAGTTGAGGCAGCCATCCTAGCAGCAAAAAGCACAGGCTTGCCTGTTTTGGCAACGATGACATTCGATACGGCAGGGCGCACCATGATGGGGATTACGCCTGCTGATTTTGTGGCCCATACAGCGGCATTACATGTCGAGGCTGTAGGCGCCAATTGCGGCATTGGTCCGGCAGAATTGCTGGATTCTATCTTGCTGATGGCTGAGGCGAAGCCAAGCCAAATTCTAATCGCCAAGGGTAATTGTGGCATTCCATCTTATGTTGAAGGTGAAATTCACTATCATGGCACACCTGAATTAATGGCAGATTATGCCTTGTGCGCACGCGCGGCAGGGGCTCAGATTATTGGGGGGTGTTGCGGGACAACGCCGGCACATCTTGCGGCGATGCGAGAGGCCCTCGATCATCATGATGCGGCCCAGGTGATGAGCCGTGATATGATCGAAGCAAAAATTGGCAAAGGCTGGTCGAATCTGCCTGATAATAGCGCTGATAGCACGCCAAAAAGAGCGCGCTCACGGCGCCGGTCACGCGGCGAATAGTGCCACGCAAATCATAGCCCAAAAAAGTCTGGCTATCGTCAATTTTGGCGCCAGAAAAACCACCCTTGCGCTTTATCTGATTTGATGCATACTGCGCGGCAGAACAATCAGGCTGTCTCTCAGAGAGATAGCCCTTTTAAAAGAGTGGTGTGGCAGCGATGCCAACAACAAAATGAGGCACAGCAATGACACGCTATCGTACCCATAATTGTAATGAATTGACCAAAGACCATGTTGGCCAGACCGTAAAGCTGGCGGGGTGGGTTCATCGTAAGCGAGACCATGGCGGTCTTGTCTTTATCGATTTGCGTGATCATTTCGGCTTAACACAATTAGTCATTGATACCGATGATGCGTCTTTCGCTGATGTGGAAGCGGTGCGGACTGAATCGGTGATTTCAATCGAAGGCCGTGTGAAAGAGCGTACAGCTGAGACAGTAAATGACAAATTGCCAACTGGTGCGATTGAAGTCGCTATTCTGTCATTTGAGTTATTATCAGCCGCTGATACATTGCCGCTTCAGGTCAATTCTGAAGAAGATTCTGGCGAAGAGACACGCTTGCGTTATCGCTATCTTGATCTGCGTCGTGCGCGTCCTCATGCGAATATCTTATTGCGCTCGCAAATCATTCAATCCATTCGCAACCGGATGGTTGAGCAAGGCTTCACAGAGTTCCAAACACCGATCTTGACTGCGTCATCACCAGAAGGCGCGCGTGACTTCCTCGTACCAGCCCGGATGCACCCTGGTAAATTCTATGCCTTGCCACAAGCACCTCAGCAGTTCAAACAGCTGATTATGGTGTCTGGTTTCGATAGATATTTCCAGATTGCCCCGTGCTTCAGAGATGAAGATAGCCGCGCTGACAGATCACCTGGTGAGTTCTACCAGCTTGATTTGGAAATGAGCTTTGTGGAACAGCAAGATGTGTTTGATGCGGTTGAGCCTGTTATCCGCGGCGTGTTTGATGAATTCTCATCACGCAAAGTCGAAGATGAGTTCCCGCATATCACCTATGCTGATGCGATGTTGAAATATGGCTCAGATAAACCTGATTTGCGCATTCCCATTGAAATTGCTGATGTCACCGATATTTTCGCAGGCTCTGATTTTGCCATTTTTGCGAAAAATATTGAAAAAGGCGCTGTTGTGCGTGCGGTACCTGGTCCGAAATGCGGGTCACGCTCTGTCGCTGATCGCATGAATAGCTGGGCCCAAGGTGAGGGCGCGCCAGGAATGGGCTACATCATTTGGGGTGAAGATGGCGAAGCCAGAGGCCCAATTGCCAAAGCACTTGGTGCTGAGAAGACGCAAAGCATGAAAGATCGCCTTGGTCTTTCAGATGGCGATGCCGCCTTCTTCGCCTGTGCCAAAGAAGCGGACGCCGCCTCATTGGCCGGTAAAGCCCGTCTTCGCCTCGGCCATGAATATGGTTTGATGGATGAGGATATCTTCAAATTCTGCTGGATTGTAGATTTCCCCATGTATGAGTTGGATGAGACCACTGGTAAGGTTGAGTTCTCACACAACCCGTTCTCGATGCCACAAGGCGGCCTAGAGGCGCTTGAGACACAAGATCCGCTAACTATCAAGGCGTGGCAATATGACCTCGTCTGTAACGGGATTGAATTATCATCAGGTGCGATTCGAAATCACTTGCCAGAGGTGATGTATAAAGCCTTTGAAATTGCTGGCTATGATAAGTCAGTTGTTGATACAGAATTTGCTGGCATGATCTCTGCCTTCCGCTTTGGCGCCCCGCCACATGGTGGTATCGCCCCAGGTATCGACCGTATGGTGATGTTGATTGCTGATGAGCCAAATATCAGAGAGGTTATCCTCTTCCCGATGAATGGTAAGGCCGAAGATTTGATGATGAATGCGCCATCAGAAGTGTCTGATGCGCAATTGGCCGAGTTACATATCCGCCGCGCACTGCCTGTCAAAAAGGCATCTGAGTAAGCGGGCAAAAAAAGAGCAAGCCAGCAAACAAGCTGGCTTGCCATCTAGCGACTTCTAAAAATAGTTAGGACGCTTTGGGCTGGCTTAACCCGTGCGCAACCCATAAGCATGCGCCAAGCAAAAGCACCGCGCCTAATTGGTGCGCTGCGCCCATCCAAACAGGCACGCCATGCAAGAGTGTCATGATGCCAAGCAAGAATTGGCACATCACAATCCCGCCCATAATATGACCGCGAAGCGCAATGGCAGGCTGCGCCTTGGCGCGGCGCCATAATGTGGCAACCCCTATCACCGCCAATAAGGCAATCCACCGATGATGGAATTGGGCAGATGCGGGGTTTTCAAACGGGTCAGACGCGCCTGCTTCGCCATATTCCACAGGCACAAAGCCATCTCCCATAAGGGGGTATTCATTATATAAGAGGCCCGCATCCATGCCAGCCACAAAGGCGCCCGCAATGATGGTAATGGCCACAAGTCCAATCACGCCCATCACATGACCAGAAGGGCGCGCCACTTTGCCATAAAATAGCCCAAAGCTTGTCCATAGCAGCATTGCATAGATGAGCAGCGCCATGCTCAGATGTGTGGCAAGGCGATATTGTGAGACGGCTGGATTATCAACAAGGCCGGATTTGACCATCCACCAGCCAACAGCACCTTGAAAGCCGCCAAAGGCCAATAGCACAAGAAAGAGCGGGCCATAGCCTTGCGGAATTTGGCGCCTAATCGCGAAATAGATCAGAGGGAGCGCAAAGGCTAATCCTAAGAACCGTCCCCAGAGGCGATGGAAATATTCCCAGAAGAAAATGAGCTTAAACTCACCAAGGCTCATACCATAATTAATGTCATTATATTCTGGTGATTGCTGATAGAGTGTAAAGACACGCAACCATTCCTCTTGTGATAAGGGGGGTAATGTGCCCATCAACGGGCGCCATTCCACCATGGATAGGCCAGATCCTGTCAGCCTTGTGATGCCGCCAATGAGAACCATCAACGCAACTAGGACAGCCATGGTGAATAACCAATAGGCTACCGCTTTATGCGATGTCTGATAAGGCGGTGTCATACTATTTTGCATCATCTCTCACACTCACTCATGTCACTGGAGATTATCGCTCAGTCTCGGCTCTGCTGATAGCATGGTGGGGGCTAGGAGGAAAAGAGACAAGCCGTCGCAGGGGTCATGTTTTTCGCCAGTTTGAAAATTTTAAGAATTTTTTTTCATCGCTTCCTTGACAGGGGCTAGCGCGATGACCACCTATCTTGCATAGCTGTGGGGTAGGCAGGTATCAGGCATCCTGGCATGACCAGCTCTCCACATAAAGAATAAAGGGTAGGTGAGGTAACAGTCCTCATTCTTTTGTCAAACGGAAATGGAGATTGAAGCATGAAATTCAGGCCGCTTCACGACCGCGTTGTTGTTCAGCGCACAGAATCTGAAGAAAAGACAGCTGGCGGGATCATCATCCCAGATACAGCCAAAGAAAAGCCGATGCAGGGCACAGTAATTGCTGTTGGCGCCGGTGCACGCGATGAGCAAGGCAAAGTCCATGCTCTTGACGTGAAAGAAGGCGACACAGTGCTATTCGGTAAATGGTCAGGCACAGAAGTTAAGCTTGATGGCACTGACTATCTGATCATGAAAGAAGCAGACATTATGGGTATCGTCGAATAAGACACCCCTTGTTTCTTTTCTACCTCATCTCTCACAGATGTGCAGGTGATGAGCGTGCAATAACCTAAAGTATAAGGAAGTTAAAAATGGCTCCTAAAGACGTAAAATTTGGCTCAGACGCCAGAACCAGAATGCTAGAAGGCGTAGATATCCTCGCCAATGCTGTAAAAGTGACATTGGGCCCAAAGGGTCGTAACGTCGTCCTCGAAAAGTCATTTGGCTCACCACGCATCACAAAAGATGGTGTGACAGTTGCCAAAGATATCGAGTTAAAAGATAAGTTCCAAAATATGGGTGCCCAGATGGTGCGCGAAGTTGCATCAAAGGCCAATGACACAGCTGGTGATGGTACAACATCAGCCACAGTTTTGGCACAAGCGATTGCCCAAGAAGGTTCAAAAGCTGTTGCAGCTGGCATGAACCCAATGGATCTGAAGCGCGGCATCGACATGGCTGTTGAAGCTGTTGTGGCCTCTTTGGAATCACAGTCAAAGAAAATCACAACATCTGATGAAGTGGCTCAGGTCGGTACAATCTCAGCCAATGGTGAAACTGAAATTGGTGGCATGATTGCCGAAGCCATGGAACGCGTGGGCAATGAAGGCGTTATCACAGTTGAAGAAGCAAAGAGCCTCGATACTGAGCTTGACGTTGTTGAAGGTATGCAGTTCGACCGCGGTTACCTCTCACCTTATTTCGTCACAGATGGCGAAAAGATGCGTGCGACATTAGAAGAGCCTTATATTCTATTGCACGAAAAGAAGCTAACAAGCTTGCAAGACATGCTTCCAATCTTGGAAAAAGTTGTTCAGTCAGGTCGTCCGCTTTTGATCATTGCTGAAGATATTGAAGGCGAAGCCTTGGCAACTTTGGTTGTGAACCGTCTACGTGGTGGTTTGAAAGTGGCTGCTGTGAAGGCACCAGGCTTTGGTGACCGCCGGAAAGCCATGCTTGAAGATATCGCCATCCTCACAAATGGTGTTGTGGTATCTGAAGAAGTGGGCATCAAGCTAGATTCAGTGACACTAGACATGCTTGGCACAGCAAAGCGTGTTGAAATCACAAAAGAAGAAACAACAATCGTTGACGGCGCTGGTGACAAAGATGACATCAATGCACGTTGCTCACAAATCCGCGCACAGGCTGAAGAAACATCATCAGACTATGACCGTGAGAAGTTGCAAGAGCGTCTCGCAAAGCTCGCTGGCGGTGTCGCTGTTATCCGCGTTGGTGGCGCCACAGAAGTGGAAGTGAAAGAACGCAAAGACCGCGTTGATGATGCGATGCATGCGACACGCGCTGCGGTTCAAGAAGGCATCGTCCCAGGTGGTGGTGTGGCTCTTGTGAAAGCTATCCCAACTCTTGACGCATTGAAGCCAGAAAATGGTGACCAAGAAGTCGGTATCAACATTGTTCGTCGTGCCATGCAAGCGCCGGCGCGTCAGATTGCAAACAATGCCGGTGCTGATGGTGCTGTTATCGTTGGCAAGCTGCTTGAGAACACAGATGCCACATTTGGTTACAACGCCCAGTCAGGTGAGTTCACAGACCTCATCAAAGCTGGTGTGATTGACCCGGCGAAGGTCGTTCGTTCATCATTGCAGAATGCTGCATCAGTTGCTGGTCTATTGATCACAACAGAAGCCATGGTTGCTGAAAAAGATGAGCCAAAGCCAGCTGCTGCTGCACCTGATATGGGCGGCATGGGCGGTATGGGTGGCATGGGCTTCTAAGCTCATCCCCTCATTGAAAGAGATAAGAAGGGCGCTTTCGAGCGCCCTTTTTTATGAATGTGGCTCCTGATCAGACAAGAAGTCTTTGACGCCGGCAATGGCCTCTGCCAATCCGACTCGTTCAATTGAAATATGAGGTGGAAAGGCGGTCGTTAATCTTGTTGGAAGGCGGCTATCTAAGATAACAAACACGCCCTTATCATTTTGGCGTCTGATGAGACGACCAAAGGCCTGCCGTAATTTCAGACGCGTGATACGATCAGTCCAGGCTTCGCGTCCTTGCCAGTCAGCGCGCGCTTTGAACAACATATCTGGTCGTGGCCATGGCACTCTATCATAGACCATGAGGCGCAAGGCATCGCCAGGTACATCCACCCCATCTCTAACAGCATCTGTGCCAAGCAAACAGGCATGGCGATCTTCACGGAATAGCTGGATAAGCGTTGATAGATTCATACGGTCAATATGTTGGGCATAAAGGGGGAGTTGCTGATCGGCTAATAGTGGCAGCAATAAGGGATGCACTGCCCGCAAGCGTTGAATTGCGGTAAATAGTCCAAGTCCGCCGCCGCCCGCTGCCCCAAATAGAGCTGCCATAGCGGCCGCCGTTGCCGCAGGCCTGTCCCGTGCCACATCTGTGACAACATATAATTTGGTCGCGCTTTGATAGTCAAAAGGCGAGGGGTGATATGACATTAAAGCGGGATGCGAGAGGTGGCTGGCGCCACTAACCAATTTCGCGCTATGCCAATTTAAAGGGGGCTGCGCTGCGGTGTTCTGTTCCGCCTCGCCCTTGTTATCCTCTTCTATATCGGCCAATGTCGCAGATGTAACGGCTACGCCATGAGCGGTCTCTAACACCTCTTTGGCAAAGGGCAATGTCGGATCGAGATAGTGGCGATGCAAGCCGACATCAACATCTAACCCATCTCGTCTATCAAGCTGTGCCCAATCGATGAAATCATCGCGCCCCGCCGAAGGAAGGTCTCGCAACATCACAAGCCAAGCCGCGAGCGGGCCGCTGGCACGCCGTTCAAGCGCGCGCGACGCCCCTTCTAATCGCGCTCTTGTCTGGCTATCAAGGCTATCAGCTTCATCATCCAGAATTTTTAACAAAAGACGCGCTAACACACCGAGCGGGGTGACCAGCTGTTCAAGTGCGGTGGCAAATTTCGCCCCAGCGTCACTAAGCGCATCAGAGACGGGGCTTAACGAGACTTGCACATCAAAGGGGCTTTGAATATCAGCGGCGCGGTGATAAATTTCACGACGCAATTGAAAGAAAAAGGCCTCGCCTGCTCCTAGGGCATTATTTTCAGACAGACGTTTCCGCCAGCCATCACTTGGCAAGCAGCGGGCCGCTTCACTGGCATCTTCGAGCGCTCTGAGCCCGTCTTCTGATCCCGCAATCAGTTCTTCAAGCCGTTTGCGCAACCCACGTGCGCGGCCACGCCTGCCATCTTCTGCGCCTCTTACCCAACGTCGTAACTCAGCGCCTTCCATGGCTGATAAAATGGCTGAAAAAGCTGAATCAGCCGCGTCAAACACATGATGCCCCTCATCAAAAATCAGCCGTGTCGGGCGGCTTGGGTCAGTGGTATCACCTAAGGCTGCCTGGACCATGACAAGCGCATGGTTGGCAATGACGATATCAGCTTGGCGTGCCCCGCGAATGGATTTCTCAACGAAACATTTCTGATAATGGAGACAGGCAGAATGGATACATTCTCCCCGTCTATCTGATAGGCCTGTTGTCACGCGTGGCCCCATCAGGTCAACGAGCCATGCAGGGAAGCTTGCGCCTGTGAGGTCACCATCAGGGGTCGCGCTGATCCATCGCGCCATTAAGCCAAGCGCAGGGGCAAGGCGCGGGGCGCCTGGCATTGCTGAGAGCGCCTCTTCAAAATTTAGCAAACAGAGGTAATTTTCTCGGCCTTTGCGTATCACCACCTTATGCGCCTGGTCAGCGCCATAAAGACGAGTGAGTTCTTCGGCAATTTGTTGCTGCAGGCTTTTCGTATAGGTTGAAACCCATACCGCCCCTTTATTCTGATCAGCCCATAAGCTTGCTGGCGCTAAATAGCCAAGTGTTTTGCCTGTGCCTGTGCCAGCCTCAGCGAGAACCATAACCGGATTCGTGTCCTCATCAGGGGTGGCAAACATGGCAGATAGCGCAGCCGCATAATCAGACTGGCTAGGCCGGATTTCAGCGTGATCGCCTAAGATAGTCGCTAATTGTGAGCGGGCAGCCTCTGGCATGACAGGCGCTAGGCCTGGTGCCGGGCGCGGTGGATAATCATCAATCTCTGCGAGCTCTTTAAACACCATAGCAGCCCGCCCATCCGGCGGCGCAGATAGGGCCGGCGTGATACCACATTTTTGTAAAATAATCGGGGCAAAGGGCCAGCCGCCGCGTCCCATCATCTCTGCTAAGCGCCCAATTTTTAGTCTCTCTGCCTCAGCCATGTCATCGATGTTATCTAACAGTGCAAAAGTGGCTTTACCAATCACAAGGCTTTCATCTTCACCATTATTGGGTTTGGGGAGGCCAAGGGCTTTGGCAAGCCCTGCAGGGGTCGGCAGGCAGAAGCGGCCTGGCCTGATGAAAGCAAACAGCTCCATCACGTCAAAGGCGCCCTCTAATTCAACTCCCAGACGGCTTGCTGTCCATTTCGCATGACATATTAAAGGTGGATGAGCAGCCGCTCGTAATGCCGCATCAGCCAATGACATTTCCTCAATTTCCCCATCAGCGCTAATCACATAAGCGCTATTCACAAGCGGGTAGAGAATATCGAGCGTATATATATCAGTTTGTGTCATTGGGGATATGCATAACCAGAGCGGGGAGAGTCTCTTCTATCTATACTGTGGGATAGGGCCAGCGCCTAGCCTTGATACCAAAAGATCTGAAAAGATTCCCTGAGGTTGTCTGTGCTTTCCCCCAAGAGGTCGCAAAATAACTTGATTAAACCCCCCTCTTTGCCTAGGTTTCGCCTCAGATACTAGCAAGATAAGGACGCGATGAGATGAGCCAGTCATCATTTGATCCGGCACAAGCCGCATGTGCCGCTGATGCCAAAGCATGGCCCTTTGCAGAGGCCCGCAACGTCTTAAAACGTTTGTCGCAACAAAAAGATGATGATCCGAGCCGTCCGGTCCTATTCGAAACAGGATATGGCCCGTCTGGTCTGCCGCATATTGGGACATTTGGCGAAGTGGTGCGTACGTCAATGGTGCGCAAAGCCTTTGAGGTGCTAACAGGACGTCCAACACGTTTGGTTTGTTTTTCTGATGATATGGATGGGTTCCGCAAAGTGCCTGATAATGTCCCTAATCAGGAGATGCTTGCCAATTACATCGACCAGCCACTGACGAAGGTGCCTGATCCCTTTGGCGAGCATAATAGCTTTGGTGAGCATAATAATGCCCGTCTTTGCGCCTTTTTGGATAGTTTCGGTTTTGACTATGAGTTTATCAGCGCCACACAGCAATATCAGTCTGGGGCGCTTGATGAGGCCTTGCTTCATATCCTTGCACATCACGATAAAGTGCGTGATGTCATCTTGCCAACTTTGGGCGAAGAGCGTCGCAAAACCTATTCTCCCTTCTTGCCGCTTTGCCCTGATACAGGCCGTGTTCTGCAAGCTAAAGTCGTAGAAACAAAGCCACAAGATGGCACACTCATTTATGAAGACCCAGAGACAGGGGCATTGCGCGAGGTGCCTGTGACAGGTGGCGCTTGTAAGTTACAATGGAAATGTGACTGGGCTATGCGCTGGTATGCACTTGGTGTTGATTATGAGATGTCTGGCAAGGATTTGATCGATTCTGTGACCTTATCCTCTAAGATTGTGCGTGTTTTGGGTAAGGTGCCGCCAACATCATTTTCCTATGAGCTGTTCCTCGACCAGAATGGTGAGAAGATTTCAAAATCAAAAGGCAATGGCTTGTCGATTGAAGAATGGTTGCGCTATGGCAGCCCTGAATCATTGGCGTTATTTATGTATGGCCAGCCTAAGCGTGCCAAGCGTCTTTATTTTGATTCTATCCCCAAGGCAGTGGATGAATATTTCGCCCATCTTGGCAAAGCCGCAGAGCAAGAGCTGGCTCAGCAATTTGAAAATCCTGCTTGGCATATTCACGAAGGGGACATGCCACAAGATGATCTGCCTGTCAGCTTCTCGCTACTATTGAATTTGGCGGCGGTCTGCCAAGCGGAAACAGCAGATGTGATTTGGAACTATGTGACAGATTATGCGCCAAATGTCTCACAAGAGAGCCACCCACAGCTTGATAAGATGGTTCAATATGCTGTGAATTATTATCAAGATAGAGTGCGCCCGCTGCTCCAACATCGTGCCGCAACCACAGAGGAAAAAGCCACACTTACCGCGTTGCGCAACGCGATTGCAAACTTGCCTGAAGAGGCGGATGCCGAAACAATCCAATCAGCTGTCTATGCAGCTGGTAAAGAGGCAGGCTATGAGAATCTGCGTGAGTGGTTCACCTGTCTCTATGAAACCATGTTAGGGCAATCACAAGGGCCACGTATGGGTGGCTTTTTCTCGCTCTATGGGCGTGAAAAGACGCTGGCATTATTTGATGATGTGCTTGCTGATAAGCTGGCCTCGTAATAGGATTTTGTTGTGATGGTTTGGCGCCTTGCTTCTTATCTGACCCAAACACTACCTGCCGAAGCGGCGCATAATGTGGCGGTCAAGGCCTTGTCTTTGGGGATGGGGCCTGCGCCAATTGTGCCATCACTTCCTGTGAAAGTTGGGGAGATGAGCTGGCCTAATCCTTTAGGTCTTGCCGCAGGGTTTGATAAGAATGCCGAGGCCTATCATGGTGCCCATAAATTAGGATTTGGGGCCGTTGAGGTGGGGACCATCACGCCGCTCGCCCAGCCAGGCAACCCTAAGCCACGGGTCTTTCGTTTACCTGAAGATCAGGCAGTGATTAACCGCTATGGGTTTAATGGCAAAGGTATGAGCTATGCTGCTAGGCAGCTAGCAAAGCGCCGGTCTGATATGATCTTGGGCGTGAATATTGGCGCCAATAAACTCAGCGAAGATAAGGCACAAGATTATCACAAAACAGCGGCCTTCCTCGCTGGTTATGCGGATTATATCACGGTAAATATCTCGTCACCTAACACCCCTGGTTTGCGCGACCTACAAGATGGCAAAGCGCTAAAAGAGACATTAGCTGCGACCTTTGCCGGCCTAGCAGACGCATCAGAAACAAAGCCTGTCTTTGTAAAATTAGCACCTGATTTAACAGCCACTGCCCTCATCCAATCTATGGAAGCTGCTTTGGCCTTTAATATTGCCGGCTTCATCCTGACCAATACGACGATTGCGCGCCCCTCATCCTTGCAGAGCCGCCACCAATCAGAACAGGGCGGCTTGTCAGGTCGTCCGGTAAAAGCGTTCTCAGAGGCGTCATTGGCCACGGCTATGACATTTATCAAAGAGCAAAATGCTGGTTGTGATGTGATCGCTGTGGGCGGGATCGAAAATGCGCAAGATGTTCTCCTGCGACTTGCCTTGGGTGCCTCTGCCACACAGCTTTATTCAGCTCTGTCTCTGCAAGGGCCGGATTTGCCAGCACGTATTTTAACTGATATTGCCGCATTTTGTGACCGCCATGATATTGCGTCTCTGGCGGATATCATTGGCACCGCCTCAACCATTGCGGAGGCACGCGCCTTTAGCGCGCGCTAGGACAGGCTATCATTTCCGCCAATCGAAGGGGAATGGTCTAACGCACGGGCAAGCTGACGCAACACCCTGTGATAGCAAGCTTGGGCATGATGATGCGCGGCCTCTGCCAATGGCAGAGCGGCTTTGGCGTCGTCTGGCTGGGGTAGAGGGTGACCAAAATCATGATAGGTTTGGCTCAGCGGCCAGCTTTTCGTCATTTCTTGATAATATAATAAGCAAAATAAGCGGATGGTTTGCGCGAAAGGCGCCTCACCCTTATGCATATAGAGCTTGCTCATCAGGCTTGGTAAATCGAGCGCTATTTCAAAGGCGATATCCTCAAATGCAGACCATACACATCGTTCCATCGCCAAGCTTGTGCGATGTGACTGTAAGGTGATGTTGCGCTTTTCAATTTCAAAAAGGTGATGCTCCATGACCCAAAAGGATAATCCAAAAGGGTAAAAAAAGTCTTAACGGCAAAGATATTTTTTCAAAAAATAAAAATGATAGGACAAATCAGCTGCTTTCGGCACAGCGGCACAAGGCAAACTATCTTGAATCAGCTTGATTTTAGGTTAGATATCGTCTACAAAGCCGAACATTCAGAATTCCACGATTGGATAATAAGGAGCATGGCTATGGCCAAGCGTTGTCAAATTACTGGTAAAGGCGTGATGACAGGCAATAATGTCAGCCACGCAAACAACCGCACACGTCGCCGTTTTCTGCCAAATCTTCAGCAGACAAGCATGCAGTCAGAGATTCTTGGTCGCACTGTATCATTGCGTGTGACAACAAACGCGATTCGTACAGTTGAAAAGCATGGTGGCCTTGATGCGTTTTTGATGCAGGCTCGTAATTCAGAGCTAGCTGACGAAGCACGCGCATTGAAGCGTGAGATGCTGGCAGCACAATCTGCTTAATGATTAAGAGCCGTTTGGCTAAGATATAAGCCCCGCTTTTGCGGGGCTTTTTTATTATCTAATCCAAATATTTGTGGTGTTTTGCGAGGCGCTCGTTCGCAGAGAGGCTAGCGCCGACCGCCGCCACGCTTATCCTCATCAAACATATCAGCCAGCTGTGACATCACAGCGCCGCCTAATTGATCAACATCTGTGATTGTCAAAGCGCGGCTATAATAGCGGTTTACATCATGCCCGATCCCAATGGCTAGCAATTCCACAGGGGAGCGAGTCTGAATATAATCAATCATCAAGCGCAAATGCTTCTCAAGGTAGTTGCCGCTATTGGAAGATAATGTCGAATCATCAACAGGCGCCCCATCAGAGATCACCATCAAAATACGACGATCTTCATTGCGTCCCAATAGCCGATCATGGGCCCAGGCTAGCGCCTCGCCATCGATATTTTCTTTCAAAATACCTTCTCGTAGCATCAGGCCAAGTGATTTGCGGGCGCGGCGCCATGGCGTATCAGCACCCTTATAGATGATATGGCGTAAATCATTTAACCGGCCTGGTTTTTCTGGCTTGCCTGCCACTTGCCATGCCTCACGCGATTGTCCGCCTTTCCAAGCTTTTGTCGTAAAGCCTAAAATTTCAACTTTGACCCCACATCTCTCGAGCGTACGAGCCAAAATATCAGCTGTCACAGCCGCGATGGTAATCGGCCGGCCGCGCATCGAGCCTGAATTATCCAGAAGTAAGGTCACGACTGTATCGCGGAACTTCATATCCTGTTCTTGCTTGTAGGATAGAGGCGATAGGGGCTGTGAGACCACACGATGCAATTTACCCGCATCAAGGATCCCTTCTTCTAGATCAAAGTCCCAAGATCGGTTCTGATAGGCCAATAATTTTCGCTGTAATCGATTGGCTAATTTGCCAATTACCGCATGCAGATTATCCAAATGCCGGTCTAGCATATCACGCAAGCGATCTAATTCGTCGGCATCACAAAGCTCTGCCGCATCAATGACCTCATCATACGCATATGTGAAAACCTGATAGGCCTCAGCTAGGGCATCACCAGGAGGGCGCTGGCCTTGCGGATCGCCGCCAGGGGACTCCCCATCTGCCATCCCATCCATATCTGGCTCACCATCCATCTCGGAGCCATCTTCGGATGACATCGCTGCGGCATCACCATCTTGTTCTAGTGATTGGCTATCTTCGGCATCTGACTCATCTTCGCCAGTGGCGCTTTCCGCATTATCATCGGGCTGCTCATCGCTATCTTCAGGATTGTCTTGGCCCTGATTCTCTTCATCTGTCTCATCACCATCTGAATCGGATGCTTCACCTAAATCTGTCTCTAACGCCCCAATGAGTTGGCGCGCTAATTTGGCATAGGCCGCTTGGTCAGTTTCACTTCCTTTGATTTGCTCTAACAGATCGCCAGCCCGTGACGTAATCCAAGGGCGCCATAATTCCATTGCCATCGCTGTTGTGGCTGGTGGCTTATCACCTGTTAACACTTCACGCAAGGTGAGGCGGACCGCTTCTGCCAGGGCACTATCATCCCCCGAATCAGGGCTCCCAATCGTGCGGCCTTGATACTGCATGTTGAGCTTTTCGGTCAGGTTCTGGCGCACACCTTCCATTTGGTTTGCCCCAATCGCCTCAATGCGGGCTTGTTCAGCCGCTTCAAAAATGGCTTTTGCCCCCGCTAGTTGCGGGCAGTTTTTGCCATGCATAAGCTCATTATGATGCGCCAGCCACAGGCCAGCTGAATCACTGGCGCCGCGCAATTTGCTCATAGATTGGCTGAGCCCTTCACGTGCCAATGAAGGCAGACGCACCTCTTGTGCCCCAACATGCGTATCATGGCCGGCATAGCGCACCTGTACCTGCTTCCCGCCAGCAAGGGCTCGCATCGAAGCGGCATTGGCTTTCAGAAATTCTGATTGCTTATCTGACATCATTTACGCCTAAGAGCTGTGGCTTACGGGCTAGGATAGGGTATCACCGCTTTCAAGCTGGATCCCAAATACGCGCTGATAATATTCCGCCAAAACAGGGCGTTCAATCTCATCACATTTATTCAAGAAGCTCAAGCGGAAGGCCAAAGTGATATCATTGAAGATCTTGGCATTTTCGGCCCATGTTAATACTGTCCGTGGTGACATCACAGTTGAGAGATCACCCGCCATAAAGCCTTTGCGTGTCATATCTGCCAAACGAACCATCTGGTCGATTTGCTTCTGACCTTCTGGGTTCTGATAGTCTTTTTGCTTTGAGAGGACGATGTTCACTTCATCATCATGCGGCAAATAATTTAAGCTAGAGACGATAGACCATCTATCCATCTGGCCTTGGTTAATTTGCTGTGTGCCATGATACAAACCTGTTGTATCACCGAGGCCAACGGTGTTGGCTGTGGCAAATAGCCGGAAATGCGGGTTAGGATGGATCACTTTATTATTATCAAGCAATGTTAACTTGCCGTCCACTTCTAACACGCGCTGAATCACAAACATCACATCAGCGCGGCCAGCATCATATTCATCAAAGACAAGCGCCACAGGGTTTTGTAAAGCCCATGGCAAGAGCCCCTCTCTGAACTCGGTCACTTGCTTGCCATCACGTAGAATGATCGCATCTTTACCAATGAGGTCAATACGGCTGACATGGCTATCAAGGTTGATGCGCATGGTTGGCCAATTCAGGCGTGCTGCGACTTGTTCGATATGTGTTGATTTACCTGTGCCATGATAGCCTTGAATCATCACGCGGCGGTTATGCGAAAAGCCAGCAAGAATCGCGAGTGTCGTATCTTTATCAAATTGATAATCAGGGTCAAGATTTGGCACATAATCAGAGGGCTCTGAAAACCCTGCTACAGTCATATCGACATCAATACCAAAGGTGTCTCTGACATCAAATGTGGTATCAGGGGCGCCAATATGGTGGGCTGCTTTGCCATGGACCGTATCTGCTGACATGTCTTACTCCGCTTATCGCTTTTATTTTGTCTTGAGTGCCTATTTACGAGCTAACAAGCTTGGTACGCAAGTAAGAATAGGCAAGATTGATTTCTTTTAGTTTTTCCTCAGCCGCTTGATCACCTTGGTGGCGGTCTGGATGATGCTGTTTGACGAGCTGTTTATATCTCTTGGTCACTTGTTTGATATCATCTGTGGGGTCGATGGCAAAGACCGCCCATGCCGCCCGTTCCTCGGCGGGGAGTTGGGCCGTGCGCGCCGCCTGAGGCGAGGCTGTCTCGTCTTCGAAAAACCCAAAGACATCTGTAAAATCATCAGGCGATGGCGCGGTCTTTCCGCCCGTTCCAAATTTCCATGAGGGGCGCTCCCATGTCGAAGCATCACGAATGGCTTGTTCCAATGCCGCGCCCCCTAGCCCTGAGAAATAATTCCATTGCTTGTTATAAGCCCGCACATGGTCGAGGCAGAAATAATGGTAATCTCTGATATTATCGCGGCTCTTAGGGGCAGGGAATGCGCCCTCTTCGCGACAATTTGCGGCCTCACATAAGCGCAATTCTGCCTCTGGCTTTGCGCTATCATTGGCAAAGCTAATATCTGGTATTTTCACATCATTGGCTTTTGAATATCTCATGGGTAAGAGTATAAGGGGGTAAGGTCTGAAAACAAGTTCATAGGCGACAAAAGGAGCGGTAAAATGCGAGTCGTAGAGCAAATAAAAACCATCTTAATAGATAGCTTTGCCCCGACGATTTTGGAAATTGAAGATGTGAGTCATCATCATGCGCATCATGCTGGTGCGCCCGCCGGTGGTGAGAGCCATTTTGAACTGACAATACAAGCTGCGGCACTATCTGAGATGAGCCGCATTCAAGCGCATCGTGCCATCAACCAAGCGCTTGCCGATTTGCTCCGCGGCCCCATCCACGCCTTGCAGATTAAAATTGTGAAATAGGTTTATCCGCCCCCGGCTCCTCTTTCAATTGCGCCCTCGCGCCCCTCAGTTAGCGCATAGCAGCTATTAAGCAGGCTGGCAGACTGGTTCTGCTTTGCCGTACCTTTGCTTGTCCCAGTCTCTCTGGCTTGTTTCGCGCGCTCACCATAGATGGTTTGAAACGCAACAGTCGCAACAGGCCCCATTAATTCAGTGATATGGGTACAGCCGTCACTGCCGCCAATTGCTTTTTGTACAATACGTTTCCAACCAGGCTGTATTTTTGCCCCAATCAGATGGCGAATATTCAAGGCGCCTTGCGGACAAATATTATAGGGGCCAGCCAAGGTCACAGCCACCGCATCATGGACTTCCATCTCTTCGGTGATCGTCACTCTGACTTGCATATGATGTAAGGGCTCGTCTTTCTCGATAAAGCCGCGCGCTTTGGACGGAAAGCCATAATCCTTCACATCAATTAGCTCAGCTTCAATATCATAGAGCCCATCCTCTCTGGCATAGCCTTGTAAGGTGATGCGCCGCGTATGAGAGAGGCGGCGTTTGGCTGGTTCTGGTAGGGACATGGCGACTCCTTCCCTTTTTGGGTAAAATACACAAGCGCTAGGCAGAGGGTTCGGCGGCGGCTTCTATTTTATGCTGGCCTGAATCAATGCTGAGGCGCAATTGCGTCAGGCGTGTCCCATCTCTGTCTAAGACGGTGAAACGGATCCCATGGAACCGAAATTCTTGACCCACAGCAGGGATAATACGTGATTCTGTCAGCACCAAACCTGCGATTGTTGAGGCTTTCTCATCTGGTAGTTCCCAATCAAGGATCCGGTTCAAATCACGGATGGTTACTGTGCCATCAACAAGCCAGCTGCCATCATCTTGCGCGGTACATCCTGCTAGGGCGATATCGGTTTCATCATCAATATCACCAACGATCTCTTCTAGAATATCCTCAAGTGTGACAATGCCCTGAAATACGCCATATTCATCAACCACAAGGGCGAAATGTTCGCGTCTCTGGCGAAACGCTTGCAACTGTTCAAACAGGTCCGTGCGATCTGGCACAAAATACGGGTCTTGTGCGATATCCCTGATGTTAATATCCTTCAACGCATTTTCTTGGGCGCTATTTTGCAAGGCCAGTAGCAAGGCCTTTACATGCAAGACCCCGATAATATTTTCTGGGCTCTCTTCATAGATGGGGTGCCTTGTATGAGGTGAGGTCAAGATAAAGCGCAGGATATCTTCTAAATCATCTGCGGCATTGACCATCGAGACTGAGGCACGATGTGTCATAATCTCTTCGACCTGCACATCGCCCAGATCAAGAACAGATGATAGCATGGCTTTGGTCTCTTTGCCCTCAGCATCGCTATTTTCACCATGAAGTTCGATCATCCCGCGCAATTCTTCCGCACGGGCCTCTTCATTTTCATGGGCTTTGCCAAGGATAAGCGTGGTGAGCCAGCGCACAATGGCGGCAAGGGGCGTGAGCAAAAAGACAACCGCTTGGATAGGCCGTGCGATGCGCAACGCAAAGCGATCAGCATGATTAAACGCATAGGTCTTTGGTAAAACCTCGGCAAAGATGACAAGCAAGATGGTCATGAATAAGGTGGCGAGCACCAAGCCGCTTTCTCCAAAAAGCGAGATCGCAAAGGACGTCGCTACCGCGGAGGCCATGACATTCACCGCATTATTACCAATGAGAATGGCACCGATTAGTTTTTCTTTATTTTGGCGCAGCCGTTCCACAATTTGGGCACGCTTTGACCCTTTGCGTGCCAATTGGCGCATACGCGCATCAGATGCAGCCGTGAGAGCAGTTTCGGCGCTTGAGAAAAAAGCCGACAATAAAATCAAAAATAAGATGGCGGCTAATAATTCTAAGAGCGAATCAGCCATTAGGCTTGGTCCTTTAAAAAGCGATTGACAGCATCAGTTGGGATATTAGGTGCCACATAGGCGGCCCCGATCTCTTTCACCAAAATAAAGGTCAGCGCGCCATCTTTGGTTTTTTTATCCTTCATCATATGATGGATCACGGTCTCCTCGCTCGCGCGGCCAGCTGGCAATGTCGCCAAAGAATAAGGCAGCCCCATCGCTTTCAGATGTGATTTTACACGCACTGCATCTTGGCTGGTGGTTTCGCCTAAAAATGTTGAAAAATCAAAGGCAAGCGCAAGGCCAGCCCCGACCGCTTCGCCATGAAGCAATCGACCATCATAGCGTGCCTCAGCCTCAAACGCATGGGCGAAGGTGTGCCCTAGATTTAGCAGGGCTCTTTTACCTGCTTCTGTTTCGTCTTGAGAGACGATGGCCGCTTTTGCTTCGCAGCTTGTCATCACCGCATGAGAGAGCGCGTCGAGATCGCCTGCCAAGACCTGCGCACCATGTTGTTCTAACCACTCGAAAAAGCTAGCATCGCCAAGCAGCCCATATTTGACTATTTCAGCATAGCCTGCTCGCATCTCACGCGCTGAAAGACTAGATAGCACATCCATATCAGCAAGAACCAATTTCGGTTGATAAAAGGCGCCGATAAGGTTCTTACCTGCTTTGGCATTAATGCCTGTTTTGCCACCGACAGAGCTATCAACCTGCGCTAGGAGACTTGTGGGGATCTGAATAAAATCAACACCGCGTAATAAGCTGGCGGCAGCATAGCCTACAAGGTCGCCTATTACCCCGCCGCCAAGTGCGACCAAAACGGCCTTGCGGTCCACCTGCAGGGCTAGAATATCATTCATCAAATCAGCAAATTGAGACAGCGATTTTGAGGCCTCTCCTGCGGGAACTGTTAAGCAATCCACTTTGCGTGCTGTGGGCGCAAGAGACGCGGCAAGGGCGTCTTGATAGAGAGGGCCAACCACGCTATCCGAAATGATGATCACATGCCGATTTGTAATAAAGGGCGCCATATGCTTGTCAGCCTCTTGCAAGAGGCCGGCGCCAATTTTGATCTCATAGGACCGATCGCCCAGAGCGACGGTAACAATTTTGTGAGGGTGTGTGGTATCTTGCTTTGTCATAGGTCTATCTTCAATAGGAAGTAAAACATAGCTGGTGTCATCTTGTAAAATCTGATGAGGCAGCGTCTGTGTCAGGGCCGGCCATATGGGCCGATAATGCAGCTATCACTTTATCAGCTGCCGCCCGCAGGGATAGGCCATCTGTATCGACAATGATATCAGCCTTGGCATAATCATCAAAACGTGCCTCATGCAGCGTCTGCAGAATGGCGAGTGGATTATCGCCAGCTAATAATGGACGCGTTGACAGGTTATCCATGCGTGAAAGAAGTGTTTCCGGCGTTGCCCGCAGCCACAGGCTTGTCACTTTACCAGCAACGGCGTCTCTGACTTTGGCTTGGGTAAAAGCACCACCGCCAGTGGAGATGATCTGCGGCGTCTCAGTCACAAGGCGCGAGATAATGCGATGTTCCATATCTCGAAATTTTGCTTCGCCATACAGGTCAAAAATATCTGTGATCCGCAGACCAGCCTCGTCTTCTACTACCTTATCAGAGTCAGCAAAATCATAGCCTAGCTGTTGGGCAATCAGGCGTCCGACTGCTGTCTTGCCTGATCCCATTAACCCAATGAGCAATACTGGTTTTTGTAATTCCACGAATGATACCTTAACAACAAAGCGGTGTGATGCGGCAATAATCTGGCCTTATTATAACCAAGATTGATATGATTTAGATAGTCACAAAACACGTCATTCAATAGAATATCAGCCTCTTTTCTTGCTATTTCTTTTGCAACAATGCCAAATTAAGGCCATAATTCGATGTCATGTGATACGACCGACTATTAATTGGCAAAATTAATAGAGGTGATGGGATTTGGTGAGGAAAATATCATGAAACAATCAGCAATTATTTTCTTGGTTGTTGTTGCCCTTGGTCTTTTGGGAATGGGCTATTTATCAACGGTTCAGATCCCTGCGCCTGAAAAGACGGTATCGAAAGTGATACCAAATGAGCAATTGCCGCGATAAGGCAGAGCGCTGGGGCCAGCGCTGGTTATCACATAGGATGTAAGTGTAATGGTTTTTGTGTCTCGTCATCTTTCTTCTCTGCTGGTAGGGACGGCTTGTTTACTCGGCCCATCCTCTTTTGTTTTGGCGCAAGAGGCAGAGACGCCTGTTGATTTGACCATTCTCTCAACCAGTGAAGAAAATGTGAGTTTTGTGGTAGTTGAAGAGGCTGACAATGGCAGCGCATCTACGAATGTTGAGACCGTTACCACACCCGCTGACATCATTATCGAAGACAATTTAACATCCATTATTGAGGCCTTTGAAGCAGCTGATAATGCGTCTGAAAGCCAAGGCGTAAAGGCCACCACTATCGCATCAGAGCCGCAAGCCACAGACGATACAGCTAGCCCCTCACTCACCGCTGAGCTAGGTCAGGCGGACGCCTCAGCAGCAGAGACAGAGGCCCGTGCCGAAACCGCGCCGACCTTGGTTACCCGTATTGAGAGACGCACCGTGAAAGATGTCGGACTAGCATCAATTGGCATTGATAAGGGGTCAACAACACTCATCTCAACGAACAGCCTCATGTGGCGGGGCACAGATGTCGCGCGGGCACGCTTGCTGATTGACAAAGCGCGTCTTTCAAAAGAGTCAGACGCGTTGCGTCAAATGACAGTGCATATCATTGCCGCCGAGGCTGTCCCGCCGGAAGGGGCGTCTGAGGATCCTGCCGCGCTCTTGCAGGCACGTATGTCATTTTTGGCAGAGGCAGGCCGGTCTGATGCGCTTGCGGCAATTATTCGCCAGCTTCCTGAAGATGAACAGTGGCAGGAATGGAGAACATGGTTAGTTTTCTATGATCTGATGATGCGTGAAGATGCCAAAGCCTGCGCGCAAGCGGCTGAGCAAGCCACACAATCTTTAGATCCCTTCTGGCAGCAAACTCATTTGGTGTGCCAAATCCTCACCGGCAATAGCAATATGGCGGCCTTTTCTGCGGATGTTCTCAAAGCCTCTGGCCTTATTGAGGATGACCTATTTTTCGCGCTAGTTGACAGGCTTCTTGGCCGAGATGTCCCCCTACCAGATTATCCTGAACAACTCTCACTTATGCATCTAATCCTGCTTGATGCTGCCTATATTGATGTGACAGCTGAACAAATTGCGCAAATCGATACAAGCTATCGCCAAGCCGTTGGGTCTTTGCGCTATATGAGCGATGAGGCGCGTCATCTCCTCACACTGGCTAATTTGCAATCAGGTTTGGTTGACCAAGAAGCCGCCCGCCAGCTGTTTCTTGCCGCAGATCGCCAAAGTGATGATCCGCTAAAGGCCATTGCGCGCCGGCTAGAAGCCCAAACAGATAGCAGCTCTGTCCAGCTTTATGTCGCGTTGCATAAGGCCCTTTCGCAACAAGGCGCCGCAGATAATGGCACGGCGGAGACAGGCGCAAGCGAGATGGCGCTATTTATCAGCCAGGCATTCCAGCGTGAAGTTGCAGAGGGGCACGGCCGTCTATGGCTTCCCTTTTATGCGCCGCTTATGAAACGCGCGCTGGATGATATAACACTTGCTTCTCTTGGTGCAGATGACCAAGCCGCCTATGCGGTGATGATGGCTTTGACTGATAATGCATTAGGCGCCATGCCAACCGATGGCGGTGCGATTATTACCGCCGACCAAGTGCGTGTCTTGCGTGATATCAAAAGCAGCGACGCCGATCGTGTGGCTGCTGCTGCCGCGCTTGGGCTTGGTGATATGGTGCCATTAATCGCTGCTGAGGCGGTAAATCAAGATTGGCTGACACTTCATGTGGAAGCCGTAGCTTCATCTCAACCAGCTTACCAGCCGCTATCTGCCTTTGGCCTGCGTGCCGCGCGCAAGGCAGCCGCGTTGGAACAGGTAGCTGAGGCCGCCTTGATCATTAGTGTTGCGCTGTCACAGACGGCATTACATCAGATTGCGCCGCGTGACATGGCAGAGGTGATTGCGATTTTGCAAGAGGCCGGTTTATCAGATGTCGCATCACTCTTGCGCCAAGAGGCAATCGATGCCCATATTATAAACCGTGTCTTAGCACGCTCATAAACAGATAAGTGAAAGGCTTATAGTCATGGGGGGAACTCCTGACCATCAGCATGACCATATCTCAGCTTTTTTGGCCGCTCTCGCTGCAGAAACAGGGGCGGCGGCGCTGACCATTACAGCTTATGAAAATGATTTACGCCAATCAGATGAGATGTGCCTCGCGCGTGGTATTTCCTTGGCAGCTGCCACTTCTGAAGATATCAGAGGCTTGCTTCATCACTGGCATGAGCGGCAATTAGCCGCTAGCACAACGGCTAGGCGTCTGTCTGCTTTGCGGCAGTTTTTTGCGTTTCTCTCATCAGAACAGCTACGAGATGATAATCCTACCTCGTGGATAGATAGCCCCAAAACACAACGCCAGCTGCCTGATAGCCTATCGGAGGAAGAGGTGGCACGCTTGATAGATGCTGCGGCTCAACTAGCAGATGAGGGGCAGGCGCTGATGATGTCTGCCGCGCTGGAATTGCTCTATGCAACGGGGCTACGCATCTCTGAATTATTGGCTTTGCATCGTGCTGATATCACCTCTCATACTGACCAGTTAATCATCAAAGGTAAGGGAGGCAGAGAGCGGTTGGTTCTTCTCACAGAGCTAGCAAGAGAGCGTGTCCAGCTCTGGCTTGCGTGGCGAGATCAGCATATGGTTGATATCACAGAAGACGCCCTTTTTATGGCAAAGGGCAAGCGGATGCATCGTACAGGCTTCGCGCGTCTGTTAAAGAATATTGCGCATTTGGCGCAGATAGAGGCCCATAAGGTGAGTCCCCATAAATTGCGCCATGCCTTTGCCACACATTTGTTAAATCGCGGTGCTGATTTGCGCAGCCTGCAAACATTGTTAGGCCATGCCGATATTTCAACGACTCAAATTTACACCAAAACCCGGAATGATCGGCTGCAAGGGCTGGTCAGTTCTGCCCATCCTCTTGCCAGCAAGGGTGATGGTACGCTAAAGTGATAAGAACTCTAATACCCATCACGCTGATAGACGATAGAGATTACAGATTATGAGCCATTTTCTTGATTTTGAAAAACCAATCGCTGCCCTTGAAGGAAAGATCAAGGAGTTGCGGCATCTCACAGATGAGACTGATATCAATATCGCTGAGGAAATTGGCAAATTACAGACGCGTATCGAAAAAGAGCTAACCCAAACCTATAGCCAGCTTGGACCGTGGGAAAAGGTACAGGTAGCGCGTCACCCTGAACGTCCAAAATTATCACAAATAATCGATCAATTGACTGATGAGTTTATGCCGCTTGCTGGGGATCGTAATTTTGCAGAAGATTACGCTATCATTGGTGGGCTAGCTAAATTCCGTGGCCAAGATGTTGTGATTATGGGCACAGATAAGGGAGCAAATACCGAAGAGCGGATTAAGCGCAATTTTGGTATGGCGCGGCCAGAGGGCTATCGGAAAGCCATTCGTCTTATGCAGTTGGCGGATAAATTTAACCTGCCAGTCCTGACATTTGTTGATACGGCCGGGGCTTATCCTGGTCGTGGTGCAGAAGAAAGAGGGCAGGCAGAGGCGATCGCACGGTCTATTCAAACGTGTCTGAATTTATCTGTACCTATGGTAACAGCTATCACGGGCGAAGGTGGGTCTGGCGGTGCGATTGCATTGGCAACTGCCAACCGTGTGGTGATGTATGAACATGCGGTTTATTCGGTCATCTCGCCAGAGGGATGCGCCTCGATTTTGTGGCGGTCATCAGACTATGCCCAAAAAGCAGCAGAAGCTCTGCGCCTCACAGCAAATGATATGCTAAAATTAGGTGTTATTGATGCGATTGTCCAAGAGCCCCTTGGCGGCGCCCATCGTGATGTCACAGCAGCGATTGCCAGCCTTGGCGATAATATGCAACGTCAATTAGATGACATGGCGTCATTGTCTCCTGACGCGCTGAAAGCTGATAGACGGGCAAAATATATCGCAATCGGTGATAGAGGCCTGTAAGAGGTCTTAGCCACTTATTCAAAATGATGCTGAGATGACCAGGCGCTGAGTGCTTGGCGTGCGCGTGCGACCTCTGCAAAATCGATGGTCGCCAGCGCCATCTCACCTGTGGGACCAGCATCGGCTAGGATGCGCCCCCAAGGGTCACAAATGAGCGCATGGCCATAAGTTTGCCGCCCATCATCATGGGTACCAGTCTGAGCGGCGGCAACGATAAAAGCCCCTGTTTCAATGGCGCGGCTGCGCTGTAGGACATGCCAATGCGCCGCGCCTGTCACTTTGGTGAAGGCCGCAGGCGTTAAAATCATCTCTGCCTCATATTTAGCATAGTGATGGAACAAGCCGGCAAATCGCAAATCATAACAAATAGACAATCCCGTTTTATGGCCGGCGATCTCTGTCATAACAGGCGTGGTTCCTGCTTCGAACTGATCTGACTCACGATAGCGTTTCCCATCACCAACATTGGCATCAAACATGTGTATTTTATCGTAGCGGGCGGTAATCTCACCATTGGGGGCAATCACATAATGGCGGTTTGCAATTTTGGCGCTGGTTTCATGACGCATGAGGCACGACCCCACAGAGAGCCAGCATCCATGATGACGCGCTTTGTCTCGCGCCATCGTGAGGAATAGAGCGCTCTCTTCTTGTTCTGCTTTTGCCATCAGACTCTCACGCGAGGCGCTAAGGAAATTCGCACATTCGGGTAAGGCAATAAAGTCTGCCCCTTCGCCAGCCGCTGCATCTATGAGCTTGGCTGCGCAATCTGTTGTGACAGCGATATCATCACGCGATGTATATTGTAGTGCGGCAAGTCTCATCGGCTTGGTCCTTTTCAACGCCCTGCCTCACAATGGCGTCCTCACGCAGATAAATCTACCAATTTGTGGAGGTTCCCAGCATGATATAAGGCGGCTAAATCATCTGAGCCGCCCACATGCATGTCATTGATAAAAATCTGAGGCACAGAGGTGCGGCCGCCAGAACGCTGTGTCATTTCTTGGCGCAGCTGGCGTGAGGCGCTGACATCAATTTCGTGATAGCTGATCTGTTCTTGGTCAAGCAATCGCTTTGCCCGAATGCAGTAAGGACAAATCATTGTGGTGTAAATCTCAACTTTAGCCATCGCTATCCTCATCGCAAATGCATCACTTTGTCATTCATATGGGCCGCGGGCTGGCATTATGCAAGCTATCTGACTCGTAAAAAACATAAACCACTGATACGAGCAGCCCCTGCTTTTCGCAAAACCCGCGCAGCGCTGGCCATTGTTGTGCCTGTGGTTATCACATCATCAATGAGCAAGATATGTTTGCCCTTTATAAGGGGGTATGTTGTGTCACGCACCGCAAAAGCACGCTGCAAAATATGTTTGCGCTTGGCTAGTCCAAAACGGCCTAGGGACGCTGTATGGCGCTGCCTAAATAAATGCCCTGTCACTAATTTTTCTGGGGCGCCTGCCTGATGACATATATGACGCGCTATCTCTGCTGATTGATTATAGCGACGAGAGAGGCGCCGCCAAAGATGTAAGGGGATAGGCATGACCATATCGCATTCGGTGATGAGGGGCGTGGCTATATCTTGCATGAGGCGAGCAATAACCGGGATGAGGTCAAGCCTATCTGCATATTTTACCTGTAGAATAATATCACGCCCCGCCCCCTCATAATAAAGCGGTGCTCTTATCTGAGATAAAAGGGGGGGATGATGAAGGCAGGCGCCGCATTGCCGTACAGGGCCTGATGAGGGAAGCTGTCTGCCGCAGCTCTCGCAAATTGGTTCGCTGACAAAGGTCAGGCTGTGCCAACAGACATGGCAAAGGCCTGCTTGTGTCATTTCGCGATAACAGATTGGACAATGATGCGGGATCACCCTATCTATCAAAAAGCGTGTAAGAGAGGTAAAAGACGCAGATATATTGGCTGGTTTCATGAAGCCCCTCGCAAGTCATGTATTTGCCTATCCTAGAGATAAGAGATTAAGAAAAGATGAAGGCACCTCAGATTTTTAATAATGCCCAAATTTGCCATATGCGGGAGCGTTATGCTGGACGGATGCAAGAGGTTGATTTCCTGCATCAGCTCGCGGTCGACCGTCTGGTGGAACGGCTTAGCCTCATTCGTCGTGATTTCTCGCATGTGATAGATGTCGGCTCGCATAATGGATTTGCCGCACAGGCGCTGCGAGGCCATGAGAAAGTTGGTAGCGTGTTAAGCCTTGATCCTGCCCCGTCTTGTGTGGCGGCAGCATCCCATTATGGCGAAGCACGCATGATGGATGTTGAGCGGCTTCCTGATGATCTTCCCAAAACAGATGCTGTCATTTCACTATTATATTTGCATCAGGTGAATGACGTACCTGGTCTAATTCAGCAAATGGCACGCCAGCTTCATCCAGATGGCCTCTTCTTTGCCATTTTATGTGGGGGTCGAACCTTGCAGGAATTACGGGCCTCTATGACGCAGGCCGAAGAAGAAATTATGGGCGGCGTAAGCCCTCATATTGCGCCAATGGCAGATATCAAAGATGTCGGTGGGTTGTTGCAGCGCGCGGGCCTGGCAATGCCTGTCGCAGATAGTGAATTGCTGACAGTGACCTATTCGTCAGTCTTTCGCCTGATGTCGGAGCTAAAATTAATGGGGGAAGGCAATGCCCTTCAAGGGCGGCGGTCATCTTTCACACGCCGTGATGTCATGATGCGGACGGCTGAGATCTATACCCAAACATATGGCACAGAGGATGGCCAGATCCCGGCGAGTTTTGAACTCATCAGCCTGACTGGCTGGTCACCTGATGCTAGTCAGCCAAAAGCGTTGCGCCCCGGTTCTGCGAAATCCTCAATGACAGATTTATTTTAATTATAATAAATCTTGTAAGGCAGCCACGAGCGGCATATTCGCCTCTGGCATCTCGAAATCGCGCAACCGAGGGGCTCTGACCCATTGCAAGGCACCGCCTTCAACCGGCTGAGGACTGCCCCACCACCGACGGCAAATATAAAGCAACATGACAAGATGAAATGTCTCATAGCTGTGACTTGCAAAGCTAAGAGGGGCAAGACAAGAAGATTTCGTATCGATTGAGAGCTCTTCTTGTAGCTCTCTGATAAGAGCTGCTTCAGGTGTCTCCCCCGCTTCTATCTTGCCGCCAGGAAATTCCCATAAGCCTGCCATCGGTTTATCATCGGGGCGTTGTGCCAATAACACACGCCCATCAACATCAACTAAAGCCGCCGCGACTATATATTTTGTAGGCAGGGTGGTCATAGTGATTAGCTACGATAATCAGCGTTAATGGTAATATAGCCATGGGTCAGATCACAGGTCCATATGCGTGCTGTTCCCGTGCCAAGTCCAATATCCACCGCAATATGAATCTCATCTGATGTCATATGGGCGGCGACAGGCGCTTCGTCATAATCAGGGCGGCGCTGGCCCCCTTGGGTGATATGATGTCCGCCAATGGCGATGTCTAATTTATCACGATCCGCAGGCTCGCCTGCCTTACCAACGGCCATCACAATCCGTCCCCAATTAGCATCTTCACCAGCAATGGCCGTCTTTACCAATGGCGAATTGCCAATCGCAAGGCCAATGCGATGCGCAGAGGCGTCACTTACCGCCCCTGTCACATCAATTGTGATAAGCTTGCTTGCCCCTTCACCATCTCGCACAATTTGGATGGCCAAATCCTGCATGACTGTTTGTAAAGCTTGCTGGAATATTTCTAAATCTGCCTCAGATGTCACAGAGGTACCTTGGCCCGTGGCGGCAAGATAGACAGAATCGCTGGTTGATGTGTCACTATCAACCGTGATCGCGTTAAAAGAGCGATCGCCGGCTCGGGCACATGCCTTTTGTAAGGCCGCCGGGGCAATCGCGGCATCTGTCACGATGAAGGCAAGCATGGTTGCCATGTCTGGGGCAATCATGCCTGAACCTTTGGCAATGCCAGAGATGGTCACCGTCTTACCTGCAATGTTACAAGTGATGCTTGCGCCTTTGGCAAAGGTATCTGTGGTGCGAATGGCATTGGCAGCCTCTTCCCAGCTCGCAGTGCCAGCTGTGGTAAGCGCCTCAAATTGTGAGATGAGGCATGTGGTATCTAAGGGCTCACCAATGACGCCCGTGGAAGAGGTCGCAATTTGTGTCTTAGGGACATGTAATTTTGCGGCGAGGGCAGAGGTCAGTGTGGCTACCGCCTCATCACCTACTTGCCCCGTAAAGGCATTCGCATTGCCGGCATTCACCAACAGCGCACGGATATAACCGCCAGCGACAATCTCGCGGGATGATAGCACGGCCGCTGAAGCGGTGGCCGATTTGGTAAAGATGCCAGCCAGCGTGGTGCCTTCACAAAATTCCATCAATAGCATATCATCTCTGCCCTGATATTTCATGCCAGAGGCAGCCGTGGCAAGGCGCAGCCCTGCCGGCAGTGACATAGCGGGAAATACTGGTGGCGCTAAGGGTGAGCGTTCCATGTCAAGATGACCTATTTTGTGCTATTTACTGGGTATCACGCTGAGCAATGGCATCAGCCCGCACATCTTCAAAACTGCGCGCCTCAATCGTGGCATCGGCCCGCATTTCTTCGATCAGCCGCGCCAAAGCTTGTTGTGAGAGAGCTGTGCCAATTTGTTCACGCATCTCTTCCAAGCTTGCTGGTTGCGCTGTCCGCTTATCTTCTAGCAAAATGACGTGCCAGCCAAATTGCGTTTGTACAGGCGCTGATGTATAGGTGCCAATCTCTAGGTTGAAAGCAGCGACTTCAAAGTCAGGCACCATCTGACCGCGACCAAAATAGCCTAAGGCACCACCATTTGGACCAGACGGACCTGTCGAAAATTCTTTGGCTAGCTCAGCGAAATCTGCCCCTTCTGCTAGCTTGTCAATGAGCCCTTTTGCTTCTTCTTCTGTATCTACAAGAATCTGACGGGCACTGACTTCTTCGCGGCTATCAGCATCAGAGACAAAGCGATCATAGGCCTCTTTGATTTCATCTTCTGTGACCATTTTGCGGACCTCAACAGCCATATAGGCTTCGGCGAGGATGCGGTTTGTTGCAATCTCAATCGCGCGCTGCAAGAGTGGATCTGAATCCAATCCTTCCTCTTTCGCAGCTGTTGCAGCTAGTCTGGTATTTACTACCTCGTCGATTAATTGGTCAAAATAAGTATCAAGAGGCTGTCTGCGATATTGCTCAGGCAGGTTCTCAGCGACCTGCATCACCTCATCAAGATAGATGGTCTGGTCATTTACCGTCGCCACGCTCACATCTTCTTGCGCGAAGGCAAAGCTAGCATTTGCCGTAACAAGGAATAGTGATGCCGCTGCAAGCCGTTTCGTTGTATGAGAGATGTGAGACAAGGTGAGATGTGCCATAACGGACCCCTATGGGAATATTTGGGTTAAAATTGCTGCCTCATCCTAACTTGGTTATGGCAAAGGGCAAAGACTTAATCACATCGATGTCACGCCATTTTTTCCTAGTGCAAAAACCGCGGGAAAAGAGGCTTGCGAATTGACAAACCTCCTCGCAATGCCTATCTGCATTAAAAGGCGTTTTTTACCCTGTTTCAGGCAAAAATAGCCTCCTTTTAATTGATTTATTTGGTTGTTTATCATGCTGGCCTCTCTTGCTAAATCCATTTTTGGTGATTCTAATGATCGCGAGATCAAAAAATTAAAAGGCCAGGTCGACGCCATTAATGCCAGAGAAGCTCATTTCCAAGAGATGAGTGATGATGGCTTGCGTGAGGCAACAGCCAAGATGAAAGCAGCCATCGCGGCAGGCACTTCACTTGATGAGTGTCTTGTTGATGCCTTTGCGCTGGTACGAGAAGCCGCCAAACGGACCCTTGGTCAGCGCCATTTTGATGTACAGCTGATGGGCGGCATTATTTTGCACAGCGGCAAAATCTCTGAAATGAAAACAGGGGAAGGGAAAACGCTTGTTGCCACTTTACCTGTCTTTTTGAATGCGCTGACAGGCAAAGGGGTGCATGTTGTGACCGTGAATGATTATCTGGCAAGCCGTGATGCGAGCTGGATGGGTCAGGTTTACGAATTTTTAGGATTGACGGTCGGCTGTATCAAAGGGGGGCTTGATGATGAAGCGCGCCGTGCAGCCTATCAATGCGACATTACCTATGGCACGAATAATGAATTTGGTTTTGATTATCTGCGCGATAATCTGAAATTTGAAATTGCCGCGATGGTGCAGCGTGACCATCATTTTGCAATTGTTGATGAAGTTGATTCAATCCTCATTGATGAAGCCCGGACCCCGCTCGTTATCTCTGGTCCGGCTGAGACAGCCGCTGATTTATATCAGGCCGCAGATAAGATCGTCCCTCATTTTAGTGACAATGATTATGAAGTGGATGAAAAGGCGCGGTCTGTGACGCTCACTGAAGAGGGTGTGCTTCATGCAGAAGAATTGCTTCAGCAAGCGGGCTTGATGGAAGCCGGTTCGCTGTATGATTCAGCCAATATCTCGCTATTGCATCACACGACGCAGGCGTTGCGCGCCCATAAATTATTCAGCCGTGATACCCATTATATGGTGCGCCAAGGCCAGATTGTGATCATTGATGAGTTTACCGGCCGCGCGATGGATGGCCGCCGCTTCTCTGATGGCCTGCACCAAGCGCTAGAAGCCAAAGAGATGGTTGAAATTCAGGCAGAGAACCAAACGCTGGCATCTGTGACCTATCAAAATTATTTCCGCCTCTATGAAAAACTGGCAGGCATGACAGGGACGGCGCTGACAGAGGCGGGCGAGTTTTCAGAAATTTACAAATTAGATGTCATCGCGGTGCCGACGAATAATCCTGTTGCCCGTATTGATTATGATGATGAGGTGTATCGGACCTCGCAAGAGCGCGATGATGCCGTTATCACTTTGATAGAAGAGAGCCGCGCGAAGGGCCAGCCTATTCTTGTGGGGACGGTGACGATTGAAAAATCAGAGAGCCTATCAGCCGCCCTGAAAAAGAAAAAAATCCCGCATCAGGTATTGAATGCGCGTTTCCATGAAGAAGAAGCGCAAATCATTGCCGAGGCAGGTGTGCCAGGGGCTGTTACGATTGCCACGAACATGGCTGGTCGTGGTACAGATATTCAGCTGGGCGGGAACCTCGCGATGCGTCTGGCTGCTGAAGGCTTGGCCGCTGATGATCCCAAAGCAGCGAAGATTATAGCAGATGTCGAAGCTAAAAAAGAACAGGCTTTGGCCGCTGGTGGCTTATATGTCATTGGCACCGAGCGTCATGAATCGCGTCGTATTGATAATCAGTTGCGCGGTCGTACAGGCCGTCAGGGTGACCCGGGCGCCTCAAAATTCTTCCTGTCACTTCAAGATGATCTCATGCGTATTTTTGGCTCAGAAAAGCTAGATGGCATGCTGCAAAAGCTTGGTCTTGAGGAAGGGGAAGCGATTACGCATAGCTGGATTAACAAAGCTGTGGAAAAGGCCCAATCAAAAGTTGAAGCGCATAATTTTGAGATCAGAAAGCAGCTATTGCGCTTTGATGATGTGATGAATGATCAGCGTCAGGTTATTTTTGCCCAACGCAAAGACATCATGCAGTCAAAAGATGTGCATGATACGGTTGTCGATATGCGTCATGAGACAATCGAAGCCCTTATTGATAATGCTATTCCACAAGGTAGCTTTGTTGAAAATTGGGACGCCACCAAATTCAAAACAGAATGTATGCAATATCTGGCACTGGATATTCCAGCGGAAGAGTGGTTTGCCGAAGATGGCATTGCAGAGATTGAATTGTCAGATCGCTTGATCGCTAAATCAGATTCCTACATGGCAGATAAAGCAGTGCGCTTTGGCCCTGAGGTGATGCGCATGGCGGAAAAGTCATTATTATTGCAAGTTCTTGATCAGCAGTGGAAAGAGCATTTGCTAGGGCTTGATCAATTGCGCCAAGGCATTGGCTTACGGGCTTATGCGCAAAAAGATCCGCTGAATGAATATAAAAAAGAAGCCTTTGGTATGTTTGAAGGCATGCTTGATAAGATGCGGATGACAGTGACATTGGCCTTGTCTCATGTGGAATTACGCCAGCCTGAGGCAGCTGAGGCTGCTTCATCACCAGCCCCAGCCGCCAAGCCTGCCGCCAAGCCAGCGGCGGAGAAGGTGGGACGGAATGCCCCTTGTCCGTGCGGCTCTGGCAAGAAATATAAACATTGTCACGGGCAGCTCTAATCTGTCCGGACCGTCTTGTTAGCAGCAATTGGCAGTGTCTAAGAGATGATTAAATATCACTTACAATGCGACCAAAATCATGAATTTGAGGCGTGGTTTTCGACATCCTCAGCCTATGATGATCAACGCGAAAGGGGTCTTGTAAGCTGTCCCCTTTGTGATAGCAGTGCCGTCTCAAAATTACTATCTGCCCCAAATTTAAATAGCCCTAAATTACGCAAAACGCCTGAACCTCAGACGCCGGCGCCCGCTGCAACAGTGACAGCGCCGCCACAACCCATGCCAAAATTAAATGATGAGCAAGCGGAAATGGTGGGTCAGGCCATGAAGGCGTTAAAGGATTTGCATAAGCGTGTGAAGACAGACTTTACAAATGTTGGTGATAAATTTGCAGAGGAAGCGCGCAAAATGCATTATGGGGAATCAGAGGCCAAGCCCATCTATGGGAATACCACCAAAGATGAAAGAGAAGAATTGGCAGATGAAGGCATTGAGGTGTACGAGCTGCCTGATTTGCCATCAGAGCAATAAATCAAAAGCCTGTATCAGCCTTTGCGCCCAGATACGGCATAATTGATCCCTTGAAATCTCGTCTTGCGAAACCCGCCCTTGGGAGATGGCGCAAAGCCGGTATGATGGTCAACGAGCAAACCGTGGGCGGCACATTCAGCTGTAAGCTCAGCTGGTGTCACGAATTTGGCGTAATCATGTGTGCCTTTTGGGATCATCTTCACAATATATTCAGCGCCAATTTTGATAGTGGCTAGGGCTGCCATTGTGCGGTTAATGGTCGTGATAACAAAAAGGCCACCAGGTTTCAGAAGCTGAGACATTGCTGACAAAAAGACAGACCGGTTTGCCACATGCTCAATTACTTCAGAGCTATAGATAATATCAAATTGTACACCTGTTTCGGCCAAATCTTCAGCCAAGCAATGGCGATAATCAATGGCAAGGCCCTGTTTTGATGCATGTGTTTTGGCGGCATTAATCGCAGCTTGTGATGCATCGATGGCTGTCATATCTGCGCCAAGCTGGGCTAGCGGTTCTGCGAGCAATCCACCGCCACATCCAATGTCCAAAATACGGCATCCGTGCAATGGTAGGGCGCCATCATGGGTCCCAAATCCTGCCCGTTTTGCCATTTCTTGGATGTAATCTATCCGGACTGGCGTGAAAGCATGGAGCGGTGCCATCGGACCAGAGCTAGCCCACCAAGCATCACCAATTGCATCAAATTGTGCGGTATCTTGTTGATCTTGACTGCTCAGTTTTGGCATTGTTCGGCATTCCCTACAGCAGTAAGAGGCGTTCCTGATGACCGCCTTTATCCCTATCCGCCTCATAATTATCTTGTAAGCGGCATGCCGCTTCTATATGACAAGTGCCAGATAAATGCGCCAAATGAGGCGTGCACTCCTGATAAGCAAAATAGAGTGACATCAGTATAATGGCAAGAATAGTTCAAAAATTTGGCGGGACATCTGTTGGTGATTTGGATCGCATCCGGAATGTTGCGCAACGCGTCAAAGCCGAGGTAGATGCGGGTCATGAGGTTGCCGTGGTCGTCTCTGCCATGGCAGGTACAACCAATCAGCTGGTTCAATGGTCGAAAGATATTGGCCCTCTTCATGATGCCAGAGAATATGATGCTATTGTTGCCACAGGCGAGCAAGTCACAGTTGGCTTATTAGCTATCGCTTTGCAAAATATCGGCGTTGATGCGCGGTCATGGCTGGGATGGCAGGTGCCAGTGAAGACAGATTCCACCCATGGCTCAGCGCGGATTGAAGCGATTGAGGCTCATGATATTGATGCCCGTTTATCACAAGGTCAGGTGGCTGTTGTTGCCGGGTTTCAGGGCATTAGCGAAGAAGGTCGAATTACCACATTAGGGCGAGGCGGGTCTGATACATCTGCAGTGGCATTGGCAGCGGCGCTTAACGCCGATAGATGTGATATCTACACAGATGTCGATGGGGTGTATACGACTGACCCTCGTATCATGCCAACAGCGCGCAAACTTGATCAGATTACATTTGAAGAGATGTTAGAGATGGCATCTGCTGGTGCGAAAGTGTTGCAAACACGGTCTGTCGCCATGGGGATGCGCCATAATGTAAAAATTCAAGTCCGTTCAAGCTTTAATGACACACCAGGAACTTTGGTGGTTGATGAGGATACTCAGATGGAAAGACAAAAAATCAGTGGCATTGCCTATAGTGCCGATGAAGCAAAAATCACTGTGGTAGGTCTTGATGACAAGCCAGGTATTGCGGCTGTGATGTTTGAAGCGCTAGCGCATGATAATGTGAATGTGGATATGATTGTGCAATCAGCCTCTACAGATGCGAGCCGCACAGATATTACCTTCTCGGTCGCAGCAGGTGATGCAGATAAAGCGCTAGCGGTCATTGACTCTGTGAAAGATAAGCTGCCTTACCAACGGGTAGATGCGGCATCAAATATTGCAAAGATTTCTATTATTGGCACTGCGATGCGCACTCAGGCAGGGATCGCGAATAAGATGTTTGCATCACTTGCTGAAAAAGGTGTGAATTTGCAGGTGATTTCAACAAGTGAAATTAAAATTTCCGTCTTGATTGACTCTGCTTACACCGAACTAGCTGTGCGGACATTGCATGATGCTTTTGAGCTTCATGAGGCTTAAACGGATTAGCCGTTAAGGTAGGGGATGAGGATAAAATGCCGAAAAAAACAGCTTTTTACCCTCTTTTTTGATAAAAACCCTGAAAATGACGCAATTTTGGGTAGTATTTCACCTCAAAATTTGCCTATAGTTTTTAGAGGTATCGTTTTTTGGGGCTCCGGTGGGAAAATATGGCAAGCAAGACTGGCATAGACGGTAAGCTGTCACAGGAAGATCAGATGGATCTGCCTGGCACTGATGCAGGCGGGGCAGTTCTACGTGCGGCTCGTTTGGCCAAAGGCCTGGAAATTGCTGATATCGCCAATGAATTACGCATTCCTAAAACATATTTAGCGGCACTCGAATCAGAGACCTATGATGAATTGCCTGGTGCCACATATGGCCATGGTTACATCAAAAGCTATTGCAAAATGCTTGGCATTGATGCGACACCTCATCTTGATAAATATAAGATGATGGTTGCGCGCGATCAGTCACAACCATCCTATCATTTTCCTGATGAAGTATTAGAACCACGAATGTCTGGCGCCATGTCAGCTATGCTTGTGGTGCTTGTGCTTTTTGCGGGCTATCTTGGTTGGCAGGTGTTAGACGCCTATCAGCTTAATCCGCTGACTTCGCCGACATTAACCCAAGAGATTGCAGAGCAGGATACACCAGAGATTGAAGTGCCAGCTATTCCTGTTACGCCTGCTCTGACAAATCAAGAAGTCATCGCAGCGAATGATAGTGACAAGCCATCAGAATCAGTGGATACCACAGAGACGATAGATACAGGTGAAGACAACCAGCCAACCCCTGCGATTGCAGAGGAAGAAGAAGCTGTGATTGCACAAACGGTGGTAGCAGAAGAAGAGGCAGCGCCCGTTGATGAGGCACCTGTGATTGCAGAGGAAGACCAGCCCGTCGTTGCTGACGTGGCAGACAAAGCGCAAGAGGCGCCTGCTACAACAACAAGTGTCTCTGCGCTTGCCACAGCTCGCGAGCCTGAAGATGAGGTTATTGTATCTGTGATCGCCCCCTCTTGGGTAGAGGTTGTGCGCGAAAATGGCGATGTCTTATTATCCAAATTATTCAAGCCTGGTGACCAATATATCGCACCAGCCAATGAGAAACTCTATCTATCAACAGGGAATGCTGGTGGTCTTGTTCTGACATTGCCTGGACTGAATGAATTCACAATGGGTGAGGTTGGTGAGATTATTCGCGATGTTCCCCTTAGCCGTGATTCATTGCGGGCGCGCCGCGCTGCTAGCCTTAATCAATAGCGACATTAGGTAGCCGACCTGGCTGTGGCACATAGTTTGGCCATGGCAGGGCTAGTCATAACTTGAAAAAATGACTATATCCCATATGGCCAAAGCATTCCCAC
>CALEYP010000111.1 GCA_937924895.1 uncultured Alphaproteobacteria bacterium | reverse complement strand
CTCAGCACCCAGCTCTGCAAAATTCGCAGAAAGGATAGATGGCGCAATTAATGTTGGACGTGTCATAATAAGGCTCTCTTTTTATCTTTTCTGCGATGATGGCTAGGCACCAATAATATCACGGGCTTTAAAATATGGTAAATTATCTTGTGATGAACAACCCATCACAGCCAGACGCTCAATAATTTGCAACGCTCTTTGATATTTACGCTCCAATTCTTCTTCTGAGGTCTCGTCAAACAACTCGCCACATAGCAAAATACCATGATTGGCTTGTAGCGCTCTGATTTTGCGACCATGCATCAGCCCATCAACAAGTATGGCATGATCCATCTCTTCAGCTTTGACAATTTGCAACCGATTTTCGACCAAGAAGGCACGCACTTTTGCCTCGCCATCCAGTGTCAATTTCCAGAAATCGGAATCAGATGTAGATGGCTCACCAGAGACCAGCGCAAACGCCTTACAGAAAGTGAGGAAGATCAATTCTGGCTTTTCACTCCCTGTCCATGCCGTATCACCAAGAGTGCGCCAGATATGATGGTTCATCTCTTCATAAATGGCTGGGATACGCTCGAAGAATAGACGATGCAAGCCGATATCATTGATAGAGCTATCCATCTTCTGTTCTTTATGGATATCAATCGCTGATAGAGACCCGCATGCCGGACAGCCCCCATCTTCAAATTTATTCTTCAGATACACATGGCTGCAACGCAAGCCTGTTTCCAGCTTTTGATCGCATAGGTAATAGCTTTGCTGTTCATCAACTGGCTGCTGCGCAATCCACTCAAACCGGTTCTTATATTTCATATAAGAGCCACGATGCGACCAGAGAGACCATTTCAGCTTCTCAACCGGGCCGAAGGTCGACCAGTTTGATGAGACATCAATCACCACACAGCTATCTTTATTAGGCGCTGCACGCAGACCACGGCCAACTGATTGGCCCCATAACACCTTTGATAAGGTTGGGCGCATATGAACAATAATATTACAATGCGGGTTATCCCATCCTTCAGCCAACACACCAACAGAGACGATACATTCCACTTCACCCATCTCATGCGCTTTTAGCATCTGCATACGCTCTTTAATCGGGGTTTGTGCGGTAATCAGCTCTACGGACAAGCCAAGCTCTTGGATGGCTTCAACGGTTGTCTCTGCCACTGTGACATCTGGGCAAAACCAAGCTGAGACAGGTTTTGGCGTAATTTTTTCACGCTCATCTAAATAGATGGTACAAGCATGGCTAATCATAGATGATTTGATGATGGCAGGCGCTAATTTTGCAACAGGGAAATCACCGCAAGACACATCAATATTGCCTAAATCTAAATCATGAATGAAGTGCGGCCGATAGCGGGGCTTCACCAAAATCCCCTCTTCAAAAAGCTGCTCCATATCAGCGCCATCAATGATAGCATCAAACGCAAGAGATAGCTGGTCACGCTGATCAGCCGTCCGGCGTTCTGGCGACGCAGTAAGGCCTAAAATATGGGCATCATCTTTGCCATGTTCATTAAAACAATCCAGAATCCGCTTATAGCCTGTGCCATTTGGTGACACACGATGCGCTTCATCAATGATAATCAGGTCCGCTAGCTTAATCGCATCATCCAAAATTTCTTTGGCGCGCGTGCTTGTTGAAAGCAACACATCATAATCTGTAAACGGCTCTTCATTCTTGGTTAGATTGAGCTTTTGCACACGGTGCGCCTTGCCAAGCGCGCCCTCCAACTGCTCCAACAACACCAAGCGATGACAGAGCACGATGACTTTTTTGCCAGTATAAAATTGTCTGATAATCTCAGAGGCCAAAACCGTCTTACCGGCCCCTGTTGGCGCTTTCACAATAAAGCGTTTATGAGCCTTCAATATAGTGGGCAGACCATCAATAATTTCCTGTTGCCAACGACGTAGGTTCATACACTTCTCACTATATTAGGTGGCGCTCAAATATCAGGCGACTAGTATAGACGAGTTTTTAGAAAAAGACGCCCTTTTTTTTATCTTTTTGAAAAACAAAAAGCCTCACCCCAAATGGTAGGGATGAGGCGACGATCATTCGGTCTATAAGACCCCATCTAAACGGATGGTGTATGTGCCAACTCTGTGATGGTAGAGATGAGAGCTGCATTCACATCTCTTGTTCCGCTATCACTGCGGTTGGTATGACGGCGCGCACCTGGTAGGCGCAACCCGTCTAACTTTTCCATCTCCTTGAAGAAGTCACTGCTATGGTCGTGCCAGCCATCACCAACAATCAAATCAGGTGAGAGGGCAATGATAAGCTCCCCGC
>CALEYP010000110.1 GCA_937924895.1 uncultured Alphaproteobacteria bacterium | reverse complement strand
GCATCACCTACAATCTCCCCACAAAGATGACGCATATTGCCTGTACCAACCCCTATAAGCGGCGCCTCTTGGAAAGCCATCACGCCAGGCATCATTGTTCTATAGTAAGCAGAGTGGCTACCCGTTGGAATTTGCTCAATCATTTGATTAACATAACGATTACCAATATCTGGGACAGCCTGGAACACGAGAATGACTGCCAATATCTCAACAACCACAAGGCCAATATAACGGTTCCATTTTGGCTTCCAAACAAGCCCTGCCAGCATGCCGCCACATGCGCGGATGAGGAAGTTAATCCGCTCGCCTGTCATCACTGATATGATCATTGTGACAAGTGCTACCACACCTGCCAAAGCAGCAAGGCGACCTTTCACTGATACGGCAAGTGCAACCATGATAGTAAAGACAGGCAGGCCCACTTTGGCCACATAATTGCCTGGCACTAAATCACCATAAGGCCACATGAGGCGCCCCCCTTTTTGGCCTTCAATCAAAATCTCAGCTGTAAGAATGCCGCACATGATCAATAGGCCAAACAAGGTAGATAGGAGCATGGCATAGAGTAGTCGTTTATCCTGTGCGAACCAGAACACCGTTGCCATGGCAAAAAGCGGGAAGCGGAACCAGGCGACTGCCTCGCCCGTAGCAATGGCGGGGAATGGCGAAAGCGCCCCTGCGATAATAGTCACTACCCAAAACGCAAAAGCGGCCTTGACCCAAAAGACTGATAAAAAGTGACCATCTCGCATCACAATTGCACGCACAACAAAACTAAGTGCAATGATGGACAGCCATAGATCAGCAGGGCTACGTTCGATTAGCAAAATAAACGGCCCAAGCAACCAAAAGATATGAAGATTTCGTTCCCAGCGCGGCATCGCAGCTAGGGCATTGGTCATCTCTTGCCAAAACCCTTTTAGATGAGCAAGGAGACCCTTGTCTTGATAATTCTGCAAAGCAGCGCTCACAATCTTCAATCCTCTTCTTGTTTATGGCCAAGCGCTAAATAGGCAAGATGCCTATTCTCTGCCTGAAAACTCAACATGGTTTGTAAAATGATACCTGTCATGAAAGATAGACTGGCACCAAGCAGCAATCCCACAGCAACGATCAGTGTCGGAAAACGCGGTACAAGTCCTGTTTCGAAATAGGTGAGGAGGACAGGCGCCCCCAAAATAGTAGCTATAACTGCTGCTATTGCGCCTCCAGCCCCATAGAATACCATGGGCTTATTTTGGCGGAGAAGCTGGATCATCTTCCTCAGAATGCGAAAGCCATCAAAGTAGGTATTGAGTTTGCTTTGTGACCCAGCTGGACGCTCTCCATAATGGGTCTCTATTTCGGCGGTTGGCAATAACAGATTTGCGCAATGAACTGATAATTCGGTTTCAATTTCAAATCCTGATGAGCGGGCAGGAAATGATTTTGCGAAGGCATATGAAAAAACCCGATAGCCTGAGAAAATATCTGAGAATTGATTGCCGAATAAGCGGCGAAATAAACTATTAAATAACCGATTGCCAAGCTGATGGCCTGTACGATATGCACTATCACTCTCATGCTTACGGATGCCAACGACCATATCTAGCCTGTCATCTTGCATCCGTTTTATCATACCTGACACCGCAGTAGCATCATAGGTATCATCACCATCAACCATGATATAAAGTGACGCGTCAATTTGAGCAAAAGCGCGGCGAACGGCATGCCCTTTGCCCCGACGAGGCTCAGAGATCACAATGGCACCAGATGCCTCTGCCACCGCCTTTGTATTATCTGTTGATCCATTATCAATGACATAGACCGCTAATCCATCACATTGCGCCGTGAAGTCAGAGATGACTTTGGCAATCGTCACTTCTTCATTCAAACAAGGGATAAATAATGCTATGGGATGAAGGTGAGGCATAAAACACGCAGCTCTGTTAAAAATACTCATCAGTTTGTAGCGCAAATCGAAACTTCATGGCAAAGAAATTTTGAGGGATTAGGGGATGAACACACAACAGCGGGCACTTTTAGTTGCCTTATTTTTTGGTATTTTAGGAGCCCTCTCCATCATAGCAGCAAGCCCCCTTTTTGCCCCTTTGGATTTAGATAGTCATAGTTATCTCAACTTTGCCCCTTCACGGACAGCTATCTATCCCTTATTTCTTAGCCTCTTTAGCGGGCTATCCTATCAAATAGAAATCATCCTCATCCTACAGGCAGCGCTCTATAGCCTATCATTGGGCTATCTTATCTATATCCTTCACCTGACCATGCGCTCTTGGTTTATCACTGTCCTATTTG
>CALEYP010000109.1 GCA_937924895.1 uncultured Alphaproteobacteria bacterium | reverse complement strand
TTTTTCAGCACACCGCAAGGGCTGAAGCATGCTTCGCTGGTAGCTTTTTGCATGACCAGACGTGGTGGCAGGTCAACCGAGAATGACCCTGGTCTCAAGGCTATTCTGGATGCACATGCAGACGCAACCTGTCTGGTTGGCAAGACATGGGATTTTCACGTCACTACCGCGCTCAATATTGAGCTAGACGAAAATTTGCAGATGATACGCGATTCAATAGCCGCATCAAAATCTGCACGATTTGAATCAATGTTTTACTGTGAACATTATTTTGACGGTTTCAAGGCCAATAAAGAGTTTGCGCTATCTTGTGTAAAGGCGGCCGCAGAAGGCGGCGCTGACTGGGTTGTGCTGTGTGATACAAATGGCGGTACACTGCCTGATGAGGTATTTGATATTGTCCGGCATACTGCACAGGCCTGTCCTGAGGTGCGGCTTGGTATTCACTGTCATAATTATTCAGGGGTTGCGGTGGCAAATTCGCTTGCTGCCATTCACGCCGGCGCACGCCAGCTTCAGGGAACATTAAATGGCCTTGGCGAGCGGTGCGGCAATGCAGATTTAATCACCCTTATCCCCAATCTGATGCTAAAGTTGGGATTTGAGACAAGCATTAATGAGGCTAAGCTCTCAAGATTGACAAGCCTGTCTCGGATGCTGGATGACAGGCTGAACAGAACACCTAATCAGCATGCGCCTTATGTTGGCGAGGCGGCCTTTGCCCATAAGGGCGGTCTGCATGCCTCTGCTGCCCAGAAAGACCCGCGCACCTATGAGCATGTCCCGCCTGAGAAGGTTGGCAATGAGCGCCATTATCTGGTTTCAGATCAGACCGGAAAATCAAATATCCTTGCCAGATTCAAAGAGGTGGGGATAGATGTTGACCCCAAAGATAGCCGTCTAGACAGCCTGATAGCTCAGGTTAAGGACAAAGAATTTCGTGGCTGGGCTTTTGATAGTGCAGAAGCCAGCTTTGAGCTGATGGCGCGGCGCTATCTTGAAACAGTGCCGGACTTTTTTGAGCTAGGCCGCTTTCGGGTGATGGATGAGAGGCGCTTTAATGCGAAGGGAGAGCTGATTGTCGAGTCAGAAGCAACCGCCGCGCTGGTTGTAAATAATGTCACACATCATGA
>CALEYP010000108.1 GCA_937924895.1 uncultured Alphaproteobacteria bacterium | reverse complement strand
CATCAATGGCTGTCACATTAAAGGTCACATCTTGCTGCGCGGTTAATATCCCATCCGATACGGAGATGGTGAATTTATCACGCGCGACTGCACCGGCTGGCAGTGCTTGCAAGGCCGCAAAGCGATTGGCGGTGCCTTCATCTAGCTCTTTATCAGCTGCTTTGAAATCATATTGCCAAGTAAAGCGCGCCCCCTCACTATCAGACCCATGATTAAAAATGGTCAACACACCATATTCGCCGACTTGGATATATTGGCTTGGCCCACTAATATTGAATGTGATCGCGCTATTTTCGGAATCTAATGTCAGGCGCAACTGGTTTAGATTATGATCTGGGTCTGAGATGGTGACCTCACCTGTCAGGATATTGGCCGCATCATTTTGCGCATTAAAGGTCGCTGTCACATCGCCTGATAGGGCAAGCTGCGGGCTGTCATTCACGGGGGTAACCGCCACAGTCACCTGATGGGTGACAGATGCGCCAAAGGGGTCAGTAATCGTCAGAGTGAGGTTTGATTCTGGCGCTTCACCACCATCATGACGATAGCGAATTTCGCCAGCTGCTAGCTCATCAGAGGTGAAAGAGGTAATGACCGCACTGCCGCGTTCCACCTGACCAGCCCCTGCATCGGTGATAATAAAGGTCAGGCTATCATCGCGCGGATTATCAATACCAAGGTCAGCCAAGCCAAGAGAGATTACTCCCCCTTCATCCACAGTGACACTAGCCTCATCATCAAGCGCAATCGGACCAAAGCCACCCTGATAGCGATTAGCAAAGGCCGCCGCATCATAAGAGGGGCCATCCTCATCAATCTGGAACCTTGTGCCGTCAATCACACGCAAAGTCAGGATATCATCAGGCGCGGATTTAGCAGGTGTTTCAATGATAAGGTGGGTTTGACCATCACCATCAGTTTGCACCTTCACTGTTTGGGCGGTAAAGCTGTGGTGGAAGACGATATAGCCCTTGCCAGATGTCTTAGCCGCAATGGTGACATCTTTTTCA
>CALEYP010000107.1 GCA_937924895.1 uncultured Alphaproteobacteria bacterium | reverse complement strand
GACGGTGTTGTCACAGCTGGCAATTCATCCGGCATCAATGATGGGGCTGCGTCTCTTGTCCTTGCCAATGAAGATGTCGCAAAACAGGCAAAACCGCTAGCCCGCATCGTGGCTTATGGTCATGCCGGCCTAGACCCAGCCATTATGGGTATGGGGCCCGTGACAGCCAGCCAACAAGCCTTAAATCGCGCTGGCCTTCAGGCACATGAGCTCGATGTTATTGAATCAAATGAAGCGTTTGCTGCCCAAGCCTGCGCGGTGTCTCAGCAATTGGACCTAGACCCGTTAAAGGTGAACCCAAATGGTGGCGCGATTGCGCTTGGTCACCCCGTAGGCGCGACTGGCGCCATCATCATGACCAAACTCATTCATGAATTGCGCCGCACGCAAGGCCGCTACGGGTTGGCGACCATGTGCATTGGCGGTGGGCAAGGTGTTGCCGTTGTCATTGAGGCGCTTTAGCGCATCGCCTGCTTAATCACAGCATGAACGGCGCTTGAATTAGCGAAGATCTTGCGTGACTGCTTTAAAAGAGGCAAATGCGTGCCGAGAGCATGTGATTCCGCACGCCCAATCAATTCAGGATTATCAAGAGTCTCTAGCTTTTGGGGTGTGCAGAAAATCATATGGTAAGTGTGATTTGCCCCTACTTTTTCTGCTTTTGGCTTGAACTTTGCCTTGCTACCAACCGGCCATTTTTCACGAAGAAGCAACATCAGGAGGTAATTCGCTTCTGATGACAGAAAGGCCTCAGCATTATCATCAACCAATAAAAGAGATAGCGCGGCCTGCTCCATCTTGGCATTTAAGTCGCTGTCATCCATCCAGGCAGCGGCTCTATCGCCATCCAACCAATGTGCTAGCCAGTTTGCGATGTCGGCTTTTTCCCAGTCTTTGGCAAAATCTGGCTGTTTATGGTTTTCTACCATCTCGCCAGTTACGGAAACCTCAAGAATATCGGTTTCACCCATCACACGTAAGATGAAGTCTTTTGCCATTACACTAGTCCTTTCACGCCAATTTGCTCCCCTTCATACAACAGAGAGAAGCGAGATATCAAGCACCAGCTCCGCGCTTTTGAAACTCTCTTATCACAATGACGATTGAGGATGTGACAATCATCACAGCGCCAAGCATCTGAAGCATTGTAGGGACCTCTGAAAAATAGACAAACCCCACCAGCGCTGCCAAGGGCACCTGCAGATATCGCAAGGTTGAGACGATAACTGCATCTACATAGGCATAGGAAGCTGTGAATGATAATTGAAGCAATGCCCCTAACGCCCCAAGAGCCAGCATATAGCCCCATAAGGCTGGCCCAGAAATGAGAATAAATTCGTCAAATAACAGAACATACAGCGATGTCAGCAGAAAACCTGCAAAATTATACCAGCTCGCCACCGAAGACGGCGCATCACTTTTCCCTAACTTCCGCAAGGTAATTTGTAGACCAGCGCTAGCCAGAGACGCACAGATAGGTACGATAATGAGCGGCTCAAACGAAGCGCTAAAGGCGTTGGAAATCACACATACACCAGCGAGCCCACCAATAATCGCAGTCCAGCGATAAGGACCTACCTTTTCCTGCAACAGAAAGGGAGAAGCGAGCGCTACATAAATCGCCGAGCTTAGCATCAAAGCGGTTGCCAACCCCAAGGGAAGATGCCGCATGGATGTGAACCATAGGGTGATACCGCATAAGCCAAGCACAATACGGATAAGAAGCACCCCTTTGGCTTTAATCTGATAGGCGGCCCACCCTCTTTGCCAAAAGGCAGCCAAAAATAAAAATGGGAGCGAGAGCAGAAAGCGATACCAGAGAGTTGTCACAAGACTCACGTCGCCAGAGACGATTTTCACAATAACACCTGTCCCGACACCACAGAACAGCCCAATGAAGGATAATAAGGTGCCGATGAATATGGCTGGCATAGGCTGAACTATCCTCTCACAAATAACCGTTCATCATGGAACGAGCATGATATCATCTAAAGCGCTCTTTTACTTCGTAAGAAAGGTTAATGATATTATTTTATGCAGACGCACCATCGAGGGAGAGCAATAATGACTAATTATATGGGCCGCGCCATAATTGTGGCAGCCAGCTTATTCACACTATCAACGCCAATGATAAGCATCGCACAAGCGGATGTTATCACTGAAAGACAGGCCAATTTCAAACAAAATGGCGCCGCTATTCGGGCGATGCGTGGTCAGTTTGCAGAAGGTGACTATCTGAGCATCGAATTAGGCGCAGAGACCATCGCTGGTTGGGCTGCAAAAATGACAGATTATTTCCCAGCTGGCTCTGACACCGGCAAGACAGATGCAAAACCAGACATTTGGGAACGTTTTGACGAATTTACATTACTCGCCAAACAAAATGAAGAAGCCGCCCTCGCCCTTGCCAAAGCAGCTAGCGCAGAAGATAGCGGGCAAACGCAAATGCTCATGCAGGCATTAGGTAAAACCTGTGGCGCTTGCCATTCTCAATTCAAGAAGTAACGCGGGTCATAGAGATACCCAACTTAAAAATAAGCAGGTCGCAACAAAATGGCGGCCTGCGCCACTGCCACAAGGCCCACCATCAAAAATAGACCAAATATGACGCGTGAGGCTGAGAGAGGCGGCACACTAGCTGCTTTGTGTTGCGGGCGGCCTGTGACCATTGGGGCAACTAGATTCTTTCGTAATGCCAGCCAATAATATCCGATTGCCAACATATGCATGATAAACAGAGCAATGATGAAATAATGGCCTATGTCATGCAACTCTCCTGCTTGCTTACTCCATGAGGTGAATAAATGATAAAATGGGCCATCATATAGAATATCATCTGTATTGATTGTTCCCGTTAATGCCATAAAAAACGGCACCATCAACAGGGCCACAGTCGCATAACCGCCTACAGGACTATGCCCTGCCTTGTCTTCACTTTGCTTGCGTAAAAGGCCCACAAAAGTGTGAAACACTGCCCTCGGGCCGGTCAAAAAATGAGAAAAGCGAGCTGTCTCAGACCCAATAAAGCCCCAAATTACGCGAAAAATAACAAGGCCGATAATCGTCATCCCAAACCGCTCATGCACAGCCCAGACCTCCATTTTACCCGAAATAAAACTACCAATCACGGAAATGGCAAACGCCCAATGAAAGAGCCGCAAAGGCAAATCCCAGACAAGGTTTTTTTGTTTATGTGCCATGACGTCCTCTATGTCTCATTCCGGTGTAGCCTTACCTTAGGCAAATTTACCTTTTCATGATAGTCTGCAACTCTTGACAATGAAAAGCTGACATAGTGACGTCAATGACACAATCACCCCAGAAAGCGCGCCTCTTTCACAAGGCATTACAATCACTGTGCCAGACAGACAGTGATATTGCCCGCGTCTACGCCAAATATGGCGCTCCAAGTGATAGATTTTTGCCTGAGGGCTTTGAAACGCTTGCTAAGATCATAATTGGCCAGCAAATTTCACGACAGGCCGCCTCTCATATCTGGCAACGTATGGTAGATGCGAATCTAACAAGCTGTTTGCCTATAGGTGCCGCCACAGATAGTGACTTGCGGGACTGCGGCCTTTCCTTACGCAAAGCAAGCTATCTTAGGGATATTGCCCGCAATGTCCTTGATGGCAGCTTGCCAATCACTGAATTTGCGGACATGCCAGTCTCTGAGGTGACAGCGCATTTATTGCGTCAAAAAGGTGTGGGACCGTGGACGGCGGATAATTACACCTTATTTGCATTGGGGGATATGAATGCCTGGCCTAGCAATGATATTGCCTTACAAGAAGGAATGAGGCGCCTAAAATCACTCGAAGAACGCCCCTCACAGCAAGAGATGGAAGAGTTAGCTGCCACGTGGCACCCTTATCGCGGGGCTGGCGCCTTATTCCTGTGGCATATTTATGCGATTGAGGTGCGCAAGGCAGCGCCATCTGACATTTGATATCAGCTGAATAAATCGGCCTGCGGCGTTGGTGTGGCAGGTGGCGCCTCATAGGGTGCGACAAGGCCTGCGTGATCGTGACGCACATTCCCGACATCAGGGCTCACGGGGTAGGCATTGAAATAATCACTATTCACCGCTGTAAAGGCGGCAAGCGCATCATCAACATCACCCATTAGCCAGCTATCCCATTGCGTTTGCGCTAAGACATGTGGCACGCGGTGATGAATCGTCGAAAGCGCCCCTGTTGCCGCGCTCGTGACGATCACAAAACCGCCTTGTGGTAATAGCAATCCTGCAAACCCCATTACGCGGCCATCCCGCAGCTGAATATGATATGGCTTCCCCTTTTCTTTCCATTCATACCACCCGCTGGCAATCACAAGACAGCGATGGTTTCGAAACGCGTCTTGAAACGCTGCCTTTTCGGTTATTGTCTCAGAGCGTGCGTTAATCAGGGTCTTGTGAGGCACGATATTATCCACGCCAAAGCGGGCCATTGATAGACCGCGGTCAAACCCGTTAGCCTGTATGATGGGTGATGATTGAGACGGCGCGACATTCCATCGTGGCTGCAAATTAGAGGTCAGCGACACGCCAAACCGAGAAAATAATTCATCTGGTGTTGCTGTGACTGTAAATCTGCCGCACATTTTGCTACAACCAACGTAAGATTAGAGTGTCTGATATGGTAAGGATAAGATCGTCCTCGCCTCTTCTGTGATAGGTTCCTATTTATGCGATGTGATTTCAACCATCAATCACTTCTTCAAGCCGCACGTTATTTGCGTGACGGCAATTTAGTGAGCTTCCCGACCGAAACGGTCTATGGGCTTGGCGCTGATGCGACAAATGACAGAGCCGTTGCGGCCATTTATAACGCAAAAGGGCGCCCCTCATTCAACCCGCTGATTGCCCATGTGCCAACATTAGACGCGGCTTGTTCAATTGGTATCTTCTCTGATACGGCACTAAACCTCGCCACACAGTTCTGGCCGGGCCCATTAACATTGGTTGTCCCGTTAAGCGCACCATCCTCAATTTCACATCTGGTAACAGCAGGGCTTGATACCATTGCGCTTCGTGTACCAGCTCCAGAAAAGGTCAGGGCCTTGTTAACTGCGGCAGACCGCCCTATCGCGGCACCATCTGCCAATATATCTGGACGCATCAGCCCCACAATGGCCACACACGTCGAAGATGATCTCGGTGATAAGATTGCTATGATTTTGGATGATGGCCCCTGCCCATCAGGTGTAGAATCAACCATTATTGATTGCAGCTCAGAGACTTTGCGTATTTTGCGTCATGGGCCAGTCACAATAGAAGATGTTGCGTCTCTTTATCCGTCCATTTCAACAGATAGAGCAGCTGTGACGAATGATACAGCGCCCTCTGCCCCTGGACAATTAACAAGCCATTATGCCCCCTCCAAAGGCGTAAGATTAGAAGCGATAGATAAAAAACCTGACGAATTTATGATTGGATTTGGCCCTTATCACGGCGATATAAATTTATCGCCTGAGGGCAATCTTATTGAGGCGGCTGCGAATCTTTTTGCCTATCTTCATCAAGCTGACCGATCAGAGGCAAAATTGATTGCGATAGCCCCGATCCCCCATTTGGGGCTAGGAGCTGCCATTAATGATAGGCTAGCTCGTGCCGCTGCTGATCAGCCAATAATGGCCTTTGGAGAGGCAAAATGACTGAGATCATAACCAAATTAGAAGAGATTGTCGGCGCGAAGAATATCATTACCGATCCGGCTGATATGGCGGGTTATGTGCAAGATTGGCGCGGCAATTTCACAGGCATTACCCCAGCGATCTTGCTTCCTACCTCTACAGCGATGGTGGCAGACCTCCTTGCCTTTGCCGATGAACAT
>CALEYP010000106.1 GCA_937924895.1 uncultured Alphaproteobacteria bacterium | reverse complement strand
TGACAAAGCGTGTACCGCTCGCTTTGCCAACCAACCCCCATAATGAGGCTTATCTCAAAACCAAACAGGAAAAGACAGGCCATAATTTCGAAGAAGATGACAGTTAGCGTGGCAGACGCTCTCCAAAAATAGCCGATCCCACACGGACATAATCTGCGCCAAAGGCAATGGCCTCTTCAAAATCGCCACTCATCCCCATCGATAAATGCGGCAAGCCAGCCTCTTTTCCGAGCTTTTTCAATAGCGCAAAATGCATTGCCGCTTCTTCATTTACTGGCGGGATACACATCAAACCAGTCACAGATAACCCAATCACCTGCTGGCAATAGGTAACAAATGAGGCTGCCTCTTCTGGCATAATACCAGCTTTTTGAGGCTCTTTGCCGGTATTCACCTGGACAAAACAGGTCACCTCTTTGCCCTGTTTCTGGCATTCAGAGGCAACAGCCTTCGCGATTTTTTCACGATCAATCGTTTCAATGACATCAAATAGGGCGACAGCTTCAGCGGCTTTATTACTTTGCAACGGCCCAATTAAATGAAGCTGTAAATCTGGTACTTGCAATCGCCTCTCTTGCCAATGTTGTGCAGCTTCTTGCACACGATTTTCACCAAATAACCTGTGACCAGCTGCAAGCGCTGCCGCAATTTTCTCATCAGGCTGTTGCTTGGAGACCGCCACAAGGTGAACCCGTGCTGCCGCTGCAGCGGCACTCTCTTGCGCGCGCGCTATATCAGACTGAATCTGTGTCAAAGATGCCGCAATATCGCTCATAATTATTACTTCCTTCTCTGCCAAGCTAACTGATAAGCCCGCTATCATCACTCTCACTTTATGTCACAATTTGTAACAATTACAGTGATTTCTGCAAGACACCGCCCCTACCTGTTGCAAAAAAACCACAATGGCAAAAAAACCACATCATGAGGGGTTTATTATATTGCTAATCTCTAATTTATCCATAACTTAAACATAGCCGCTTTTGGCTTAATTTATCTATTGGAGACAAACATGCGTAAGATTCTTCTTGCTTCTACAGCTCTTGTAGCTATGGGTGTGTCTGCTGCTTCTGCTGATATTTCACTATCAGGTTCAGCTAAGTTCACATACAACTCATGGTCAACTTCAGCAACTGTTGACGGTGCAACTGGCGCCAACACAACATCAACATCTTTGACAAATGATCTAACAATCTCATCATCATTTGCTTCAGATAACGGCCTAACATACGGCACATCACACTCAATCGATGAATCATCAACAGCTGACGGTCAGTCAATGTATGTTAAGGGTTCATTCGGTGAAATCCGCTTCGGTGGCGACGGTGCAGACGCTGCATTCGACACATCAGCAGACGTTGCTGACGGCGAATTGAACAAGTCAATCGGCACAGGCCAGTTCGACGGTGACTCAGCAGTTGCAGACGCTGACGGCATTGCATACTTCACACCATCAATCAACGGCTTCGCAGCTGGCTTCTCAACAGAAGACGCTGGTTCATCTTCAAAAGCTGACAAGACTGGTTACGGCGCAAGCTACTCACAAGACGTTGCTGGTGCATCTGTTAAGTTGGCATACGCTGTTTCAGAAACAGCTGACAACGAAACAGACCTAAACAACGGTGTGACAGCGACTTCAGTTGGCGTAACAATCACAATGGGTGACGCAACTGTAACAATCGCACAAAACACAAAGAAAGACGATGCAACTACTTATGACCACACTGGTACAGGTATCGGCATCTCATATGCAGCTATGGACGGCCTAGTATTGAAAGCTCACTCAAAGTCAGCTGACGATTCAAAGGACGCACAGTATGATTCATCAGAAGCAGCAGCTTCTGTAACATACACAGTTGCACCTGGCCTAACAGCTAACGTTGCTTACACAGACTCAAGCTACACAGATGATTCAGGCAACAAGACAACTGGTTCAGCTACAACAGCTTACCTAAAGGTTGCTTTCTAATTTGTGAAAGTTATCGTATAAGAAAGGGGTCGGTTTATCCGGCCCCTTTTTTTGATCTTTTTTTTGGGGAAATCTAGATGTTCACACGCTTCCTTTTTGCACCCTTATTGCTCTTATCCCTAGCGGCTTGTTCAGGATTAGATATTCGTGAGAATACTGATATTGCGAATAAGGGTGATGGCACAGGATCTTTCCTCACAGGCAAGGATGAGCAAGGCATTGTCATCTCTGATTTTGGGTCGGCCCAATCAGCGGGGACATCGCTTCCCGTGAATGCGCTATTATGGCGCGCATCCCTTGATATTGCGTCATTTGTTCCCCTAAAGGATGTGGATACATTTGGCGGCTCTATCATCACAGAATGGTACTCTCTGCCCTCACGCCCTGATGAGCGCATTAAGATCTCATTCTTTGTGCTCGATCGGGAATTGCGCTCAGATGCGATTAAAATATTAGTGTATGTTCAGCAATTTGACGGCTCAGCATGGGTAGATAGCGGCCAAGATGTTGACATGGCACTGCGCCTAGAAGAATTAGTTTTGACAAGAGCACGTGAAATTCGCGCCGCCACACAAGTCGAAAGTGACGGCTAATCTCTCTTTTTCAGCTATTTTCCACGTGATTCACAAGAGTTTGACGCATGACCGAATTTTCACCACGCGCTATTGAAGAAAAATGGCAGGCCATTTGGGACGAGGCAGGGACTTTTACCTCTGAAATGGATGATACCAAGCCAAAATATTATGTTTTGGAAATGTTTCCCTACCCTTCTGGCCGCATCCATATGGGCCATGTTCGCAACTATACCCTTGGGGATGTTGTGGCACGCTATCGCAAAGCTAAGGGATTTAACGTTCTTCATCCGATGGGATGGGATGCTTTTGGCCTACCGGCAGAAAATGCGGCCATGGAACGCGGGGTCCATCCTGGTAAATGGACGATTGAAAATATCGCGGCCATGCGTGATCAGCTCAAGCGGATGGGTTTATCCTATGATTGGGGACGCGAGCTAGCGACATGCACCCCTGATTATTATCGGCATGAGCAAAAAATGTTCCTGCAATTCCGCGAGGCAGGCCTCGCCTATCGCAAAGAATCTTGGGTGAATTGGGACCCTGTGGAACAAACCGTTTTGGCAAATGAACAGGTTGTTGATGGGAAAGGCTGGCGTTCTGGTGTGCCGGTTGAGCGCAAACAATTATCTCAGTGGTTCCTGAAAATCACAGATTATGCCGCTGATTTGCTATCAGCAATTGAAGAGCTTGATAGATGGCCTGATCGCGTGCGTCTCATGCAGCATAATTGGATTGGCAAATCTGTGGGGGCGAGCCTCACCTTTTCTGCAGCTGACGATAATGGGATTTTTACCGATATTGAGATATTCACAACCCGTCCTGACACGTTGTTTGGTGCGTCATTCATCGCAATTGCGCCTAATCATCCTATCGCATTAGCGCTTGAAGAAGGGCGTGATGATATCAAAGCCTTCCTTGCTGATTGTGCAGCCATTGGCACATCTGAAGCCGCAATCGAAAAAGCAGAGAAAAAAGGGTTTGATACAGGGCTAACCGTCGCTCATCCCTTGATCGCGGGTCAGACATTACCGGTTTATATTGCGAATTTTGTATTGATGGATTACGGCACAGGCGCCATTTTTGGTTGTCCTGCCCATGACCAGCGCGATTTAGATTTTGCCCGCAAATATGATTGTCCTGTCACCGCTGTGGTGTTGCCAGAGGGTGAGGATGAAGCCGCCTTTACCATTGAAAATGAGGCCTATTCAGGGCCTGGCACGCTTATTAATTCAGGCGCGTGGAATGGCCTGACAATTGAAGAGGGCAAAGAAGCCGCTATAGCGGCCTTAGAAGAGCTTGGGTGTGGCAGTGCCAAAATTACATATCGTTTGCGTGATTGGGGTATTTCGCGCCAACGTTATTGGGGATGCCCTATCCCGATTATCTATTGTGACGATTGTGGCGCGGTCCCTGTCCCAGAAGCTGATTTGCCTGTGACATTGCCAGAAGATGTCACTTTTGGCGGAAATGGAAACCCGCTGGATCATCATCCAAGCTGGAAACATGTCTCTTGTCCCTCTTGTGGTGCAGACGCCACAAGAGAAACTGATACCTTTGATACCTTCTTTGAAAGCTCTTGGTATTTCCTACGTTATACGGACCCGCAATCTGATGACGCCTTTTCACCAGAGGCGGCCCGCTATTGGATGCCTGTGGATCAATATATTGGCGGCGTTGAACATGCCGTATTGCATTTGCTTTATTCGCGCTTTTTCACACGGGCTCTGTCACAGGTCGGGTATCTTGATCTAAAAGAACCCTTTGCCGGTCTATTGACGCAAGGCATGGTGTGTCATCAATCTTTCAAAGATAAGGATGGGAACTGGCTATTTCCTAATGAGGTGGTAAAGAGCGCTGATGGTCATCATCATGCAACAACAGGTGAGCCGATTATGGCGGGCCGTGTTGAGAAAATGAGTAAATCAAAGCGTAATGTCGTTGACCCTGAGCTTATCATCGATACCTATGGCGCTGATACAGCACGTCTATTTATGTTATCAGATTCCCCGCCAGATAGAGATTTGGAATGGACAGAATCAGGGGTCGAAGGATCCTATCGTTTCATCCAGAAATTATGGCGGCTCAAAGAGAAAGTCACACTAGTGGAGCCTCTTTCAGAGAGCGCCACATTGTCAGACGCTGCTACAAATTGTTTGCGTGTCACACATCAATCAATTGTCTCAATTGGCGCAGATATTGAGAGATTTGCCCTCAATCGCTGTGTGGCTCAGCTTCATATTCTTGTGAATGCGATCTCTGATGTGAAGGGTGATAACCTAGAAGACAAACAAACGCGCCTCTTTGCCATTTCAACCTTGGCACAACTCATTGCGCCTTTCTCACCGCATATTGCCGAAGAATTATGGCAAGCCACTGGTGGTGAGGGCTTAGTGGCAAACGCTACCTGGCCTGTAGCTGATGAAGCATGGTTAACAGCAGATGAGGTAGAAATTGGCATTCAAGTAAATGGTAAGCTTCGGGCGACTATTTCATTGCCAGTTGATTGTGATAAGCAAGACGCCGAAGAAAAAGCGCTCGCTCATCCAAGCATTATCAAATATCGTGAAGATAAGCCTGTGAAAAAGGTCATCGTGGTACCAAATAGGATTATTAATGTCGTTATATAAGGCCATTATAAGCGCCATTTCAGCGCTATTCCTCTTATCTGCCTGTCAGACCCTCTCGACAGCGGAATTGCGCGACCAGACACAAGATGAGCTTGACCGCATAGCCTTACCAGAGGCTTCGTCGCGGTTAGACCAAATTTTTCTTCGTCACCTAGATAATAATCTAGCGCAAAATGAGGCCTTACGTGACCTGGCGCTATCAACCAGCTTGTCTGTGGCAAGCTCTTCAACCCTGTCTGTAAAGGGGAAATCATCGTCCCTGTCCAAATCGACAATGACTTTAACCTATGACATCACTGACAGAGTATCAAAAGAGCGCCTAACATCTGGCACTTTGACGGCCACAGCGACCTCAGGGACAGTAACGTCCTATTATGGCCAGGAACAATCGAAAAAATTTATTTCTGAAAGGCTGGCTCGCACATTGGGAGACCGGCTGGCGCAAACATTGCGTCTTTTCTTCCTCAACCACAAGACGCCATGAAGATCGCACCGCGCGACATTATTCACTATTGCCGTGCCCCCTCTGGTGACCACTTATGGTTTTTGTTACATGGCGCTGATCGCGGCCTCATGAAAGAGCGTGCGACACAAATCGCACGCCATTTTTGCAGTGATCTCGATGATCCCTTTCAATCGGTTACTTTGCAAGGCTCTGATGTGGCGACCGATCAAGCGCGCTTGAGTGACGAGGTTGGTGCTTACCCTGTTTTTGGAGGGGAACGCATTGTCCGCCTACAAGGTGCCGGCACAGAAATGTTACCAGCCATCAAGGCTGCCTTGCCGATACTGCAAGCTGGGTCAAGGCTCATCATTGAGGCAAGCGATACCACCACGCGCCATGCACTCGTAAAATTAGCTGAGACAGACAAACAAGCGGCCTCTATTGGCTGTTATGCGGATGAAAGCCGCGATATTGGCCAATTAGCACGCGATATATTCGCCAAAGATAAGATTGCTATCGCCCAAGACGCGCTCACCTTATTGATTAGCCGACTTGGTAGCGATCGAATGGCAAGCCGGTCCGAAATTGAGAAATTAGCGCTTTATGCGGGACCAAATGGCCAAATTACTAGTGAAGATATTGAAGCCCTTCTTGGTGATTCATCTGCACAAGCCATTGATTTATTTGTGAAAACCGTTCTATCTGGGGATGTGGCTGGACTAAGCCCTCTTTTGGCGAAAGCGCGCCAAGAAGATATCGCGCCAATCCTCATTTTGCGGCAAATGGCGAATATGTTCCGTCACATTTATGAAGTCCGTGCACTTGTTGAACAAGGGACACCAGCAGCTAATGCCGTCTCGCAATTACGGCCGCCCGTTCATTTTAAAATGAAGCCTATTTTGTCACGCGCTACCTCACAGCTCACCAGTAAAAGCGCCCTTATGCTGTGGGAGAAAATCATCCGTGCCGAAGCCGATCTAAAATCAGGGCAAATAGGGGATGTCTATGCCCATATGGGTCAATTATTATTGGGAATAGCGCTGCGTCTACGGCAAAGATAACTAATCGCGGTTATTCAAACCTAGCAAATCTAACACCATATTCAGCTGCTCAAAATTTGATAGCGAAATTTTAATCGCCCCTTTTTCGCGCCCCTCTTGCCAATCAATGGCAAATTTCACGCCCAGTTTTTCTTTTGCTAATTTTTCTAAAGCCTTGATATCGCTAGTTTTTTCTTGTTTTTCACTCGCTGGTTTTGGCTCATAATGCTCTTTCACTAGGGCTTCTACTTGGCGCGCGCTTAATTTTTTATCACGCACAATTTTGGCCAATTCCTCCGCCTCTGGAAAACCAATGAGGGGGCGCGCCTGACCGGCGGTAATCTCTCTGTCAAAGAGCATTTTTTGGACGCTATCTGGCAAATTTAATAATCGCATCATATTGCTGATATGCGGACGCGACTTCCCCATAATGCCGGCAAGTTCTTCTTGTTGATAGCCATGTGTATCAATCAAAGTACGATAACCCAAAGCTTCTTCGATTGACGTTAAATCTTGGCGTTGAATATTCTCGATAAGAGAGAATTCAGCCGCTTGCTTATCATCAATTTCACGGATAATTGCGGGAATATCATGGAGCTGGGCTAATTGGGCCGCCCGCCAGCGTCTTTCCCCCGCAATAAGCTGGAACCGGCCTGCTTTTTCAGGGTTTGGGCGCACGAGGATCGGTTGTACGACCCCATTTTGACGCATGGATTGGGCTAATTCCTCCAAAGCCTGACGCTGGAATATCCGGCGTGGCTGCCACGGACCAGGATTTATCCACTCCACAGGCACAGTGCGGATATCAGAGGCACGCATAGAGGCGCTTGCCTCTGGTGTCGTTCCAGCGGGTTGGCTTGCAATTGCTGCTGAGGCTGCGGCATCACCTAATAGGCTAGATAAGCCGCGTCCCAAGCCTTTAGCTGGTTTTTGTGTCTTTGATTGTGTGGAAGATGGTTTTTGGCTCTCAGACATGATGGTCCCTTTTCAACGATGCCACGTTATGACGCACTGGCTAATTGCTTTTCTTGAGTGAGGATTTCTGCAGCAAGCGCCGCATAGGCCTGTGCCCCAGTTGATTTAATGTCATACATTAAGACAGGCTTCCCAAATGAAGGGGCCTCTGAGATGCGGACATTGCGCGGAATAACGGTCTGATAGACCACATCGCCAAAATAATCACGGACATCCCGTGACACCATATCTGATAATTTATTGCGGCTATCATACATGGTCAGGACAATACCCTGAAGCGACAAAGATGGGTTAAATGATTGTTTTACAACGTTAATTGTTCGAACTAATTGAGACAATCCTTCCAGAGCATAAAACTCACATTGCAATGGCACAATCACACAATCCGCGGCACAAAGCGCGTTTACGGTTAACAGACCCAATGATGGCGGGCAATCAATTAAGACATAATCATAGGAATTATCGAGTGCCCTTATCGCGTCTTTCAAGCGATGTTCACGTCTTTCAAGGTCACTTAATTCTACTTCTGCCGCTGATAAATCCATTGTAGTGGGCACAATATCAAGATGCGGAACCATAGAATGGCAAATGGCATCGGCCAAATCTACCATGCCAGCAATCAAACGATATGAGTTTTTTTCGCGATCAGTCTCATCAACACCAAGGCCCGTACTTGCATTGCCCTGCGGGTCAAAATCAATCAACAGGACCTTATGACCACAAGCCGCCAGCGCTGTGGAGAGATTCACAGATGTTGTGGTTTTGCCTACGCCACCTTTTTGGTTGGCTATGGCTATAATCTTAGTCATCTGGTTCCCCACCTTAACTAGAGTGACGGCGCCATAATTTGCCGTGTTAATCGTAATATCACACCATCACCCGCGACAAGGCTAGGAAATTGTTGTTGGTCTATAGTGTGGGAATTGGGGATTTTGGTCAATTCTTCATTTATCATTCGGCCTTTTTGGAGCCAGAATATTTGCCCGTCCTTATGCTGGTCTTTTGTCCAATCAAGCAAACGATCAAGAGGCGCAAAGGCACGTGCGGTAATGATATCTGCATCTCTGAATGATAATGTTTCTAATCTTTCATTATGGATGGTGGCTGTGACACCCATTTCACGCAATGCCGTCTGCATGAAGGCACATTTGCGCGTATCTGATTCTACCATCTCCACCTGATGCGGCGTCAGAGCTGCCAAAATCACAGCTGGTAGACCAGCGCCACTACCACAATCTAACAGCCGAGATGGTTCGGGCGGAAGATACTGCAATAGCTGCGCACAATCTAGAATATGACGCTCCAACACCTCTGAGATTGTCTTCGGCGAAATGAGGTTGATTGAATGCTGCCATTTCAGAAGAAGCGCAACATAGATATCAAGCTTGTCACATGTTTCACGTGAAACATGATACTGCTCATGAATATGATCTTTCACACGTTGCGCGGTCCAGTGATGCGAGGAAGACATGACAGATTATCCTGAATGTGAAAGCGAAGCCGATGATCCTCGCGCGGCCGCATCATCTGCACGGAGATGGCGCAATACAGCGACTAGCGCCGCCGGTGTTAAGCCTGGAATCCGGCTAGCCTGCCCTAATGTTTCTGGTTCATAGCGTTGTAATAAATCGATTGATTCTGCTGATAGGCCGCCAATGGCTTCATAGCGCATATCATCAGGAATAACGACATTTTCATCCTTACGCATGGCTTCGATATCAGCCAATTGGCGGCTTAAATAACCCTGATATCTCTGATCAGTTTCCAGTTGGCTATGCAACGCCTCAGGAATAGCAGATAGTTCTGGCCATAATCTGGTACAGGCTTGGATAGTGATCCCTTCCAGAGTTAACATATCTGCTGCGGTGCGCCGCCGCCCATCACGCGGTGGTGGCAAATCTGCATCTCGTAAGGCTTTTGACCCGGCACTCACTGATGTTAGGAGGGTCTTGGCAGACCGAAGAGACTCTGATTTGGCCTGCCAATGTGCGGCCCGACTCTGACCCACCACACCAATTGCTACCCCTTTATCTGTGAGGCGCTGATCAGCGTTGTCTGCCCGTAATAATAAGCGATATTCTGCGCGAGACGTAAACATGCGGTAGGGTTCTGGTGCCCCTTTCGTGATGAGGTCATCAATCATCACACCAATATAGGCATCAGCTCTATCTAATATAAACATCTTATCTGAGCCTGAGGCACGTAAAGCCGCATTTACACCGGCAATCAGGCCTTGGGCCCCTGCTTCTTCATAGCCAGTCGTACCATTAATTTGACCCGCCAGGTAAAGATTAGGGCATTTCTTCAATTCCAGCGTGCGACGTAGGGCTCGAGGATCAATAAAATCATACTCAATGGCATAACCATATTGAAGAATTTTAGCTGATTCCAACCCTGGGATAGAGGCAATCATCGCATCCTGTACATCGCGCGGCAGGCTTGTTGAAATGCCATTCGGATAAATGGTGGGATCGTCTAATCCTTCAGGCTCTAGGAAAATTTGATGAGATTCCTTATCAGCAAAGCGATGGATCTTATCTTCAATGGAAGGGCAATAGCGCGGCCCTGTCCCTTGTATCTGACCCGAATAAACCGCGGATAAATGGATAGATTCTTGAATAATACGATGTGTTTCCGCCGTGGTGCGCGTGATGGCACAGTCAATCTGGGGGACACGAATTTTATCTGTTAGGCTAGAAAAGGGAATTGGAGGATTATCTGCTGGTTGCTTTTCAAGACTATCCCAATCAATTGTCCGCTGATCTAACCGTGCAGGTGTGCCTGTTTTCAAGCGCCCCAATGGTAAATCAAGAGCATGCAATGCTGCTGACAACTCATTAGATGGGGCTTCTCCGACACGGCCGGCCGGTGTGCGTTCTGCGCCCAGATGAATGAGACCGCCCAAAAATGTACCTGTCGTCAGAACAATGGCGCCAGCACGCAGTTCTGCGCCATCTTCTGTGACGATGCCGCACACAGCGCCCTTATCGAATAAGAAAGATGCCGCTGCCCCTTCAATGATAGACAGATTCTCTTGTTCCGCCAAAAGCGCTTGGATAGCGCTGCGATATAACGCGCGGTCAGCTTGGGCACGCGGTCCATGAACCGCTGGTCCTCGTGACCGATTTAACATACGGAATTGAATTCCTGCCTGGTCAATGGCGCGCGCCATTAATCCATCAAGCGCATCAATCTCGCGGACAAGATGGCCTTTGCCCAACCCCCCAATGGCGGGGTTGCAAGACATCTCGCCAATTTTATCCGCCTTCATAGTGACGAGCGCCGTTTGTGCCCCCATCCGTGCAGAAGCTGCTGCGGCTTCAGTACCGGCATGACCGCCGCCAATAATAATGACATCAAATGATTTCATCATAAACTCAACTCATATGTTTCACGTGAAACAAGGGCGCGCCTCCTAGCGCATCAACCCCACCTCACTCATCGCATACCCGCTCTATATCATGTTTCGGCAGGAAGCGGCATGATTATTTTCCAATACAGAAGGATGAGAAAATATCGCCTAATATATCTTCCACATCAATATGACCCGTTAATTGTGCCAAAGCGTGGCTGGCTTGTCGTAGAGATTCGGCCACTAATTCTGGTTCAAACTCTAATGAGGCCTGCCGAGACTCCTCTAGCGCTGACACTGTTTTCGTTAATAAATCACGATGGCGCTGCCGTGTAATAAGGCTGGAGGCGCCATCACGATTGAGCGGTTTTAACACAGCGATTATGGCATCTTCTAATTGCTGAATATCTGCCTCTTGGTGAAGCGATAAGGATAAATAGCCCTCAGGTGCGTCTTCGACGGCACAATCTGCTTTATTCATCACTCTTATGACAGGGCCGGTTACATCTTTTACCAGTCTCTGCGCCTCTTCTACCCAGTTGGGCTGGCTGCCATCCATAATCAAAATGACAAGATCACTCTCACCTGCCGCCTCCTGGGCGCGGGCAATTCCAATTTGTTCAATCGCACCGTCAGTCTCTCTAATACCGGCCGTATCCAGGATACTTAGGGCAATCCCTGCCATCGATAGCCGCACTTCAACAATATCTCTGGTGGTGCCTGCCTCGTTAGATACGATAGCTGCGGGCCGTTTTGCAAGCGCATTCAAAGCCGTCGACTTCCCTGCATTAACCGGCCCTAGTAACGTAGCCACCAACCCATGGCGAATAATTTCCCCGCGTCGCCCATCATCTAATTCTTGAGCAATTCTATCAATCAGTGCCTGTCTCTTATCGATGATCTCAGTGAGCACTGTATCTGGTAACTCTTCATCAGCGAAATCAATCACTGATTCCAAACGCCCCACAAGGGAAATAATATCATGTCGCCACGCTTCTGCCTGCCGACGCAGGCCACCTTTTAGCTGTGATAATGCTTGCTGACGCTGCGTTTCGGTTTGCGCATCAATCAAATCTGCTAAACCTTCCACGCTTGTTAAATCAAGCTTTCCATTGGCAAAGGCGCGTTGAGTAAATTCACCGGGACCAGCTGGACGTAATCCTGTCTTACCTCTTAAATATTCAGCGACGGCATCACACACAGCAAGTGAGCCATGGCATTGAATTTCAAGCGTATCTTCCCCCGTCGCACTATGCGGTCCTTCAAAATAAACAAGCACGGCTTCATCCAATAAATGACCCTCATCATCTGACAATAATGCTGGCATGGCTAGGCGGTGTTGTAGCTCCTTCCCACTTAACGCGACACCAACCTGTTGTGCCGCTGGCCCAGATATCCGAAATACAGCAATAGCTGATTGACCAGGCGGCGTCGCCAGCGCAAAAATTGTATCCGCTTTCTGAGCCATATCGTGGCACCTTCAGTCTATTTATGAATCATGATACGCTCTTATCATAGAGGGAGGCTGGAATGAAACAACTCTTTGCCACAACATTTCCTACCAAGATGGGCCATATGCGCGCAATATCTGATGAGAGGGGTTTATTACGGCTTGATTGGGAACAGACACCGTTTCCAATAAGCGATCAGGAAAATGGTGTTTCACGTGAAACATCACGCCAAGTCCAAGCATATCTCTCTGGCGAGTTGCGGGATTTCACCCTGCCACTATCACCAGACGCCGTGACAGCGAAGCTGCAACACTGGCTTGCTCACATCGCAGCTATTCCTTATGGGGAAGTGCACAGTTACCGAGATCTTGCCCGCGCTTGGGGTAATGAAAAAGCCGCACGTGCCGCTGGTTCAGCGTGCCAGCGCAATCCCCTCCCCATCATAATCCCCTGTCATCGCGTGATTGGGACAGATGCCACTTTCACACGCTATTCGGGCGGTGACAGAACCAGACCAGATAGCCCAGCCAATATCGCACGTAAAAAAGCCCTGCTTGATTTAGAAGCAGGGCTTAAACAAACCAGCTAAAAGACAGCCTAGCTATTCATTTGATCGAAGAAATCTTCATTCGTCTTTGAATGTTTCAACTTATCGCGCAAGAATTCCATGGCATCGACTGGCCCCATTTGCATCAAAATACGGCGCAAGACCCACATTTTAGACAATGTGCCTTTTTCAACCAACAGCTCTTCTTTTCTTGTCCCTGACTTCGTCACATCAATCGCTGGGAAGACCCGCTTATCAGACAATTTGCGATCAAGGACCACTTCAGAGTTACCTGTACCTTTAAATTCTTCGAAAATCACTTCATCCATTCGAGAGCCTGTTTCGACCAAGGCAGTCGCGATGATAGTAAGTGAGCCACCTTCTTCGATATTTCTTGCAGCACCAAAGAACCGTTTTGGCCGTTGTAAGGCATTGGCATCCACACCACCAGTGAGAACTTTCCCAGAAGACGGCACAACTGTGTTATAGGCTCTGGCGAGACGTGTAATAGAATCAAGCAAAATCACCACATCTCTTTTATGCTCAACAAGACGTTTGGCTTTTTCGATCACCATATCTGTGACTTGTACGTGGCGAGAGGCTGGCTCATCAAAAGTAGATGAGATCACTTCCCCATTCACAGAGCGTTGCATATCCGTGACTTCTTCAGGACGCTCATCAATCAGTAACACAATTAAATAGACTTCCGGATGATTGGCAGAAATCGCATGGGCAATCGACTGCAACATCATCGTTTTACCGGTTCGTGGCGGCGCCACAACCAACCCTCTTTGCCCCTTACCCATCGGCGAGATCAAATCAATCACACGCGGCGTATTATCCTTACGATCTGGGTCATATGGTAATTCAAATGTCAGTTTTTCATTCGGATAAAGTGGTGTCAAATTATCGAAATTAATGCGATGACGCACCGCTTCAGGATCTTCAAAATTAATTGATTCCACTTTTAGCATTGCGAAATAACGCTCACCATCCTTTGGGGCGCGAATTTCACCTTCTACCGTATCGCCCGTGCGCAAACCAAATCGTTTAACTTGTGACGGCGACACATAAATATCATCGGGCCCAGGCAAATAATTTGATTCAGGTGCGCGCAAAAACCCGAACCCATCTGA
>CALEYP010000105.1 GCA_937924895.1 uncultured Alphaproteobacteria bacterium | reverse complement strand
ATGGATATTATCGTTGTAACATCTGCCAAGAACGATGACGAAGGTCGCGAATTGCTTCGCAACTTCCAATTCCCGTTCTTAAGCGCCTAACCATTGGATTAAAAAGGAAACGACCATGGCAAAAGTAAGCGCTGTACAAAAAAACAAGCGTCGCGAACGCACTGTCGAAGCCAAAGGGGCTCGTCGTCAGGCACTTCGCGCAATTATCCGCGATAAGTCAAAGCCTCTTGAAGAGCGTTTTGACGCCACTTTGAAGCTATCTAAGGAGCCACGTAACAGCTCTAAGATCCGTCTTCGCAACCGCTGTGAGGTGACAGGCCGTCCACGTGGTTATTATCGCAAATTGAAAATGTCACGTATCGCCCTTCGTGATTTGGCCTCTATGGGCCAAGTTCCTGGCGTTGTGAAGTCTAGCTGGTAAGAAAGGGAGGCCATACGATGTCTATGAGTGATCCTCTCGGTGATATGCTCACACGTATCCGCAATGGTCAGAGAGCTGGTAAGTCAGTTGTCTCTAGCCCTGCATCACGCCTACGCGCCAACGTTCTCGAAGTGTTGAAGCGTGAAGGTTATATTCGCGATTATTCATCAGCTGAGGTGCGCACTGGCGTATCTGAGCTGAAAATCGAATTGAAATATCATGAAGGCACACCTGTGATTTCTGAAATCCAGCGTGTCTCAACTCCAGGCCGTCGCGTCTATTCAGGTATTAAAGACCTAAAGCGTGTATATAACGGTCTTGGTATTTCTATCCTATCAACTCCGCGCGGCGTTTTGTCCGACAATGAAGCACGTGATGCGAATGTCGGTGGCGAAGTGCTGTGCCAGGTCTTCTAAGAACGGAAGGGTTTGGAACATGTCTCGCGTAGGAAATGCAACAATCGCAATCCCATCAGGTGTTACAGTTACTCGTGACGGTGCAGCCGTTACAGTCAAAGGCGCCAAAGGGGAATTGAGCACTGTTATCTCTTCAGACGTAGTCTTGGAAGTAACAGACACAGAAATGAATGTGAGCCCAGTGAAAAAGACTGTCTTTGGTCGGTCTATCTGGGGCACAACAAGAGCGAACTTGAACAACATGGTACAAGGCGTATCAGTTGGTTTCTCTCGTAAGCTTGAAATCAACGGTGTGGGTTATCGTGCTGCTATGGCTGGTAACAAGCTTCAGTTGAACCTTGGTTATTCTCATCCCGTTGAGATGGAAATTCCTGCAGGTTTGACAGTGACTGTTGATGGCAACACAAAGATTGAAATCACAGGCTCTGACAAGCAAGTGCTTGGCCAGTTTGCGGCTGAAGTCAGAGCAAAGCGTCCACCAGAGCCATTCAAGGGCAAGGGTGTTAAATATGCTGACGAACATATCGTCCGCAAAGAAGGCAAGAAGAAATAGGGGCGTTTGATATGAAAGCAAGATTGAATAATTTCGAACGTCGCCGTCAACGTAATCGCACAGCTTTGAAAAAAGTTGCGAACGGACGCCCTCGTTTGTCAATCCACAGATCAGCCGCTCATATTTATGCGCAGGTGATTGATGATACAACTGGTCACACAGTAGCAGCCGCTTCTACTTTGGATGCAACATTCAAAAAAGCTGGCAAGTCTGGTGGCAACATCGAAGCAGCCGCAACAATCGGTAAAGCTATTGCAGAAGCTGCTATCAAAGGTGGTGTAAAGCAGGTTGTGTTTGACCGTGGTGGTTTCATTTATCACGGCCGTGTAAAGGCGCTAGCAGATGCTGCTAGAGAAGCCGGTCTAGAATTTTAAGAGGTGACAATCATGGCTCGTAATAACGACAAGCGTGATAACGCAAGAAACGAAGAACCAGAATTGCTTGAAAAGCTCGTTGGTATTAACCGCGTGGCAAAAGTGGTAAAGGGTGGTCGTCGCTTTGGCTTCGCAGCTCTTATGGTTGTTGGTGATGGTAAAGGCCGCGTTGGCTTTGGCACAGGTAAAGCGAAGGAAGTTCCTGAAGCTATCCGTAAAGCCACAGATAACGCAAAGCGTAACATGGTTCGTATTCCATTGCGCGACGGCCGCACATTGCATCATGACATCAAAGGTCACTATGGCGCAGGCCGTGTGATTTTGCGCTCAGCCCCAGCTGGTACAGGTATCATTGCTGGTGGTCCAATGCGTGCGATTTTCGAAGCATTGGGTGTGCAAGATGTTGTGTCTAAGTCAATTGGCACATCAAACCCACATAACATGATCAAAGCGACATTTGCAGCTTTGACTAGCATTCAGGCACCTCGCTCTGTCGCTGCAAAGCGTGGCAAGCGTGTTAATGAAGTGTTAGGCAAGCGTGCTGATACAGCTGAAGCATCTTAAGGGAGTGTGACAGATGGCGAAGAAAACCGTTTCAGTAACACAAATCAAAAGTGCTATCGGCCGTGAAGGCTCACAGCGCAAAACATTGATTGGTCTCGGCCTTAATAAAATTGGTCGTACAAAAGAACTCGAAGATACACCATCAGTTCGCGGCATGATCAACAAGGTAAAGCACCTTGTTCGCATTAATGAAGCCAGCTAAGGCACGTCTGAGGAGCAAATAAAATGAAACTCAATGAAATCAGAGATAATGACGGTGCCACTAAAAACGCAAAGCGCGTTGGTCGTGGTATCGGCTCTGGCAGAGGCAAAACATCAGGCAGCGGTCACAAAGGTCAGAAGGCACGTTCAGGCGTGTCAATCAAGGGCTTTGAAGGTGGTCAAATGCCAATCCACCGCCGTTTGCCAAAGCGTGGCTTTAACAACATCTTCCGCAAGTCTTATGTAGAAGTGAATGTGGGCCGTATCCAAGCTGCTATCGATGCTGGCAAATTAGATGCTGGCAAGACAGTTGATGCCGCAGCCTTGGTTGCTGCTGGTGTTATCAGCAAGGCTAAGGACGGCGTCCGTCTTCTTGGTAAGGGTGAAATCAGCGCCAAAGTGGAGTGCCAGGTTGCTGGTGCATCAAAAGCTGCTGCTGCACTTATCGAAAAGGCTGGTGGGTCAGTCACAGTCGCTGCAAAAGCTGCTGAATAAATTTAGCTGGGGTAGGGATAATGGCCGTCAATAATCAAGCAAATGCCGGAATGGGGCTTGGCGCACTAACCAAATCAGATGATTTGCGTAACCGTCTTCTATTCACATTGGGCGCATTGATTGTTTATCGTCTTGGCACATTTATTCCTATCCCAGGTATTGACCCTGTTGCATTGGATGACATTTTCAGTCAGCAATCGACAGGCATTTTAGGCATGTTTGATATGTTCTCTGGTGGTGCGCTTGGGCGTATGACCATTTTCGCCTTGAACATCATGCCCTATATTACCGCCTCTATCATCATGCAGCTTATGACTGCGATTGTTCCAACTTTGGAGCAGTTGAAAAAAGATGGTGAAGCAGGCCGCAAACAAATTAATCAATATACACGTTACCTCACAGTTATCCTCGCCACCGTTCAGGGTTATGGCATTGCCGTAGGTCTCGAATCAGCGCAAGGTGTGGTCCAAGACCCAGGGATGATGTTCCGCCTTACAACAGTTGTCACATTGTTAGGTGGTACCTTATTCCTCATGTGGCTCGGTGAGCAAATCACAAGCCGCGGTGTGGGTAACGGCATTTCTCTTATTATCTTTGCTGGCATTGTCGCTCAATTACCATTGGCGCTAGCTGGCACATTGGAATTGGGCCGGAAAGGTGCCGTATCAGGTCTCTTTATCGTTTTTTTGTTTGCGATGGCGATTGCTGTGATTGCTTTCATTGTCTTCATTGAGCGCTCATTCCGTAAAATTCTTATCCAATATCCAAAGCGCCAGCATGGTAATAAGGTCTTTGGCGGAGAAGCACAGCATTTACCGTTGAAAATCAACGTACCTGGTGTGATCCCACCGATCTTTGCCTCATCCTTATTGTTGATGCCTGTGTCGATTATTAATCTGACAGGTGGTCAAGATGGTGGTGCTGAATGGCTCGTGACATTGAATGCGATGCTGGGACGTGGTCAGCCACTTTATCTAGCGATATATATTGGCTTGATTGTGTTCTTTGCCTTCTTCTACACAGCCATTGTGTTTAACCCACAGGATACTGCCGAGAACCTTCGTCGCAATGGCGGGTATATTGCTGGTATTCGTCCGGGTAACTCAACTGCGGATTATTTGGATTATGTCCTGACACGTTTAACAGTCCTTGGTGCGGCCTATCTGTCAGCGGTTTGTATATTGCCTGAGATTCTTATCTCTCAATATGCGGTGCCGTTTTATTTTGGTGGTACGTCTCTTTTGATTGTTGTGACAGTTACTTTGGATACGGTCGGTCAGGTGCAATCTCATATGTTGGCGCATCAATATGAAGCGCTTATTAAGAAATCGCGGATTCGGGGACGGCGTTCATGAATATAATTCTTTTTTTTTTTTTTTGTGCTGGCAAAGGTACACAAGCAGAAAAGCTTGTTGCAGAAAAAGGCATGGTTCAACTCAGCACAGGTGACATGTTGCGTGCCGCTATCTCAGCTGGTACAGAGCTTGGCCTAAAGGCAAAAGAGATCATTGATCGTGGCGACCTCGTATCAGATGATATTATGGTTGGTATGATCCAGGAACGTATGGCCAGTGATGAAGCACAATCAGGTGTTATCCTTGATGGCTTCCCTCGTACGGTCGCTCAAGCCGAAGCGCTTGATAAAATGATGACAGATATGGGGATTGATTTGGCCCATGTCGTGGAAATTAAAGTTGATGAAGCGGCTCTTTTTGCTCGTATTGAGAAGAGAGCTGCAGAAACAGGTGGTGAACGGTCTGACGATAATGCCGATGTGTTGGCTAAGCGTTTGAAAGTTTATCATGAGAATACAGCTCCCGTCCTGCCTTACTATGAGGCACAGGGTAAGCTGAAAACGGTAAATGGGATGGATTCCATTGACGAAGTATCTCAGCAGATCAATGAGATTTTGGCTAGCTGAGCTTGACAAAAACAGACAAAACCCTATAAAAGCCAGACTTTCATAGTGTTTTGTCAGAGATGAAGCGAACGGGATGACCGCCTTTAAGGATTTTAGGTGGTCTTAACAGCAAAGGAGAGGCCAGTGGCGCGTATAGCTGGTGTAAATATTCCAACCAAGAAGC
>CALEYP010000104.1 GCA_937924895.1 uncultured Alphaproteobacteria bacterium | reverse complement strand
TTGGCCGAAACCGTATTAGTCGATATCATATTAGAAAACTCAAATAAACAGTTAAGAGGCAAAAAAGGCGATTTTATATGTTAGAATTAGCCCTTTAGAGACATTTTATTAGCGCGACGACCCCTTTTGTTTCATTTTAGGCGATTAGATCACGCTCATTTAGCATTTCCAGATATTTATCCATTGTTATCATGCCATATTGCTGACCGGTTTGCATGATGGTCTGGATTTGCACAATTTTTGCCTCACGAATGAGGTTTGCCACGGCGGGAATATTGACCATCACTTCGAAAGCACCGATCCGCCCACCGCCTTTCCGTTTTAAAAGCTGCTGTGTCATAACCAACCTTAATGATTGTGATAGTTGCGAGCGCGCCTGTGGCTGTTCCTCTGCCGGATAGACGTCAATGATACGGTTAATCGTCTCTGGCGCCCCGTTGGTATGCAATGTGCCAAAGACCAGGTGCCCCGTTTCGGCCGCTGTCATCGCCATTGATACCGTTTCATAATCACGCAATTCCCCCATCAAAATAATGTCCGGGTCTTGACGAAGCGCCCCTTTCAAAGCGGCACCAAAACTTCTTGTATGTGGCCCGACTTCACGTTGCGTAATGATCGATGTTTTTGACTGATGTACAAATTCGACAGGGTCTTCGACGGTAATAATATTTTCATTCCGCTCTCGGTTGATCTTGTCAATCATGGCCGCGAGAGAGGTTGATTTACCCGATCCTGTCTGTCCTGTAACGAGAACCAAACCGGACTTTTCGGTCAACACCTCATGAACTGCCTTTGGTAGGCCAAGCATATCAATATGAGGCACCTCAGCGACAATCACACGCAACACCATGGCATAGCCTTGCAGCATTTTATAACCATTTGCACGAAAGCGCTGGTCTCCGATTTGGATGGCAAAATCAACATCACCACTTTGATCAAAAGCGTCGAAAGCTTCCTCTCCCAATTCCTGGCGCATCAAATCAGCAATCATGTCATTTGGCGTAACCAAATCAATAGGCACAATTTCCCCAGACTCTCTGATACTAACAGGCTTGTCTGCATGAATATGAAAGTCAGAGACACGTCTCGTTTGAACTGTCTCAATTAGCATTTTGTAAATTGGATTATCCATGATAACAAAACCTTACGCTGTGCTTGCTGCGGGAACTCTGGCATATTAATTATGAGTTATAACAATAGTGGTATCAAGATGCTGATACATTTTCTAGACAAGAAAACGCGCCAACGTGCCTTATACGGCTTGCTGATTTTAGTCGCTCATCTTGGTGTGTCATCGCATTCCCTTGCCCAAGAGCTGCCCGCCAATGCCGATCAAACCATTGTCGAAACACTATCTGCAGCGCATCAAGGTGATGTCGAATCCATGTATTCCATTGCTCTTTATTTGCTCGAAGAGGGCCAAGCTGATCAACCTGACTATTTGCCACTAGCCTTTGGGTGGACCTTGAATGCGGCTCGTAATGGCCATCCACAATCCGCTGAACTTACCGGCGTAATGTATCGTCGCGGCATCGGCACAGATGTAAATTATGTCAAAGCCCGTAAATGGCTAGAACGCGCGCTGGCGCGCGGCTCAAAGGAGCCCAATTTTGAACTTGCGTTGCTTTATTCGGAAGATAGCAACCCAGGTGCCAGTAAACAGCGCGCAGCGAGCTATTTAGCTGACGCCATTGCCGCACTGGAACCACGCGCTTGCCTCATCGCTGCACGCGACAAGATCAATGAGGGTGTTGAGGTGCGAAAAGTCTTAAATCACCTCAGATGTGCCGGTAATGGGGGCATTGTTGATGCGATGTTGATGCTGGCGGATTATCATGAGACGAAGCGGTCTCCTTATGCAAAAGCCAATGCAAGAGAATGGTTATTACAAGCAGCTGACCTTGGTTCTGTTGAGGCGCTCGACCGCCTCGCACAAATGAACTAGCCCTTCATGGCATCGCTCTCCTTGCTTGCTGACCCGCTATGGACATCGTTGGACGCCCCAACTGCCCCCTTGCCCGATATTCCATTTGTGATTTTCCAAATCTTTGCGATTTGCTTTGGGGCGTGCTTTGGTTCCTTTGCCAATGCAGCAGCGATGCGTCTGGTCAGAGATGAGAGCCCGCACAGCCCTGCCTCTCGCTGCCGATCCTGTGATAAAAACCTCAGCTGGCATCAGAATATCCCTATTGTGTCTTGGCTCATCCTCAGAGGCAAAACGGCCTGCTGTGATACCCCGTTAGCGCTGCGCTACATCTTTGTAGAGGTTGCTTTTGCCGGATTGGCCCTCCTCTATGTAAGCGTCATGCCACTGGCTGTTGCTGCCTACTTCCTCCTCCTATGTATCATCATGATGATTGCGCTTTTAACCGACTTAGAGGCGATGGTGCTTCATCCGCCATCACTATTATTGGGCATCATCGCCGGCCTTATTGCCCCTTTCCTCATCCCCGCTTGGCCTGTGCCTGCGTTCCACGCCGTGATAGGCGCGGTGACAGGAAGTGGAATCTTACTGCTATTTAATGGCGCCTATCGGTTCATGCGTGGTCACAATGGGTTTGGTGCCGGCGATATTTGGTTGATGGCCTTAATCGGTGCTGTGCTTGGCTGGCAGGCAGCGCTCTTTAGTTTTTTCGCCGCATCTTTGCTCGGCGCTATTGCGGGAATCGGCCTTATTCTCGTGCAAAAAGCCGGCGCCATGACAAAATTACCCTTTGGTTTATTCCTAAGTTTTGTGTTTCTGCTTTACCCCGCCCTCAATATGTTGTTATTTTAGCCAAAGAGTAAACTAATTTAGCAAGGGTGGGCGGAGCCTTTTCATGCGTCATATCTTGTCAGGTAATAAGCATCTATCCCTAACAGCTCTTTT
>CALEYP010000103.1 GCA_937924895.1 uncultured Alphaproteobacteria bacterium | reverse complement strand
AGGCATCGGTTTTTGGTATCGTGTATCGTAGGTTCGAATCCTACCGCCCCAGCCACCATAATTTCCAAACAGTTAGAAACGTTTAGTGCCGCTTAGCTGTGCGCTGCGAGGCGATAGCCATCATGCGCTGTTTCCACCACAGGCTCATCTGACAGCCGCGCTAATTTCTGGCGTAACCGGTAGATATGTGTCTCTAGCGTATGGGTTGTGAGCCCCTGTTGAAACCCCCAGATATCGGCGAGTAATTCATCCTTATTCACAGGCTCAGGCGCTTTGCGTGTGAGCATCTTCAAGATCATCGTTTCTTTTTCAGTTAGGATGATCTTTGCGCCTGTTTCTCGCAAAGAGATGGTTTTTTGTGCCGGAATAAAATCAAACAGCCCAATTTCAAACCGCGCATCATCAGATAATTTATGTTGACGTAAATGGGTTTTCATCCGCGCTAATAGCTCACCCATCCGCATAGGCTTGGCAATATAATCATTAGCGCCAGCTTCTAAACCTTGAATGATGTCCGTCTCTGAATCTTGTCCGGTAAGCATGAGGATAGGTTTTTCAAACCCTCTATCACGTAAACGCTGGCATACATCGAAGCCATTGCCATCTGGCATTTGCACATCGAGCAGCAACATATCAGGGCCAAAACTATCTAAGGTCTGCCAAATCTCGCCCACAGAGGCGGCCTCCGCAATATCAACAATGCCTTCACTTTCAAATTGTTGTCGCAGGACGAGCCGCAAGGCATCATCATCATCGATGATCATTAACCGTAGACCTGATGGTAATTGTGAAGATGAACTTGGCATTTGGTTCGACATCCCTTACATGATTGATCATAGGATAGAATAGCTCTGACAGAACTGGCAAGAATTTGTCGCATCAGCTATCGCAGTTTCTATTAATTTTGATAGGCTTAGTTTGAAGAGCCGCAAGAGGATGTCATGACGCAAACACAAAATATAGCGACATCACCTTCAATGCATCGTATCGCGCTGGCCTTTGGCGCATTGCGTCGAGGGGAGATGGTCATGATCCGCACCGCCGATAATCGCGCGGCCGTAATGCGGGCTGCCGAATTTGCCGATTATGATACTGGACAGATGCAGCTTGTCGCAGATTCTGCGCCGTTATTATGTGTTAGACGCCCCCTCTTAGAGACGATGGGCCGCCAGCTACCTAGCCAACGCCAGGTGGCATCTACGTTAGCAGGGCCGCTCGGTGCTGATCTCATCCTTAAAATTACTTTTGGCCAAGAAACACAGCTATCGCCTGATATTAGCTTTATGGGAGAGGGCACACAGTCTCTTGCCCAGCTTGCCACAACCATCTTACGACAAGCTAAATTATTGCCAACCGCTATCATTGCGTCACTGACCTCACAAGACCCGCACCATCATGCCCGCTTGGCAGATATGTATGGCATGCCCATTATTAATGCGTTTGATTCTGATCATCATGATAGCAAAGCGCATTGGCAGCTCTTTCCCACAACCAAAGCGAGCTTGCCACTTGCTGCCGCCCCCTCATCACAGATTGTCATGTTCCGATCTGAGGCAGGGGATGAAAATCACTTCGCCATTATCGTTGGCAAAGGTGATGAGATGACCTCACCGCTCGTAAGACTTCATTCATCCTGTATCACAGGTGATATTTTAGGGTCTTTAAAATGTGATTGCGGCCCACAACTTCAAACAGCGCTTGCCAAAATGGATGAGGCAGGCGGCGGTATCCTTCTTTATTTAGCACAAGAAGGCCGCGATATTGGTCTAATGAATAAAATCAGGGCCTATGCGTTGCAAGATGGCGGGCATGACACTGTTGTAGCCAATCATAAATTAGGCTTTGCGACGGATGAGCGTGTCTTCATTCCGGCAGCGGCCATGTTACAACAATTAGGGGTGACCTCTGTCACCTTAATGACAAATAACCCTGATAAAGTCACACAATTACAGCAATTTGGCATTGAGGTGACAAAGCGTGTACCGCTCGCTTTGCCAACCAACCCCCATAATGAGGCTTATCT
>CALEYP010000102.1 GCA_937924895.1 uncultured Alphaproteobacteria bacterium | reverse complement strand
TTTATTCAAATCCAACCGCAGAGGCCAATGCTGAAGTACGTTTGCTGCCTTCCTCAGAGCTTATCGCTTCTGAAAATATCGCGGTAACGGCTGATGCTACACAAAATAAGGCCGGCTACACTTCTGGTGTCTTGGTGCAATTTGATGCGCGCCGCGCAGATTCAGCAATTGAGCTGAGTGGCGCGAGCTTGACGGCAACAGATAATGTTACAATTGGGTCTGCCTCGACCATTCAAACAGATATGACGCCAACTGGGTGGTGTCAAATGGGTACGTTGCTGACATTGAATGTGGCGGTGGCTGTGACTTATTCAACCTCTGACATCATCATTGATGGCACAACTGATATTAATGCTGGTGAGACATTGGCCGTCAGCTCTGATGCCGTAACACAAAGCACGATAACATCACAGTCAAATTCTGTTGGTGCGGCTTTGGTTGCAGCGATTTCTGTGACAGAGAACAGAGCCACCGTGCTGGTAGATGAGAATGCAAGTCTCTCTGGTAGTGATGGCATTAGCGTGTCTTCAAAAGGGAAATCGCAAATCACAGCAATTGCTGATGCCTCTGCTGGTTCTGTTGCTAATCTATCAGGCGCCATTGCCATTGGTGTCGGTATCACACGTGACAATACATCGACTATCATTCGTGATAATGCTTCTTTGACATCGGCCAATGGGAATATTGATATCCTAGCTGATAGCCAAGTCCAGACTGTCTTTGGCGCAAGAGCGGGGAATGATGATAATTTTACGGCCACAGCCCAAAGCAAATTTGACGCTGGCATTGATGATACGGCTTCACTCAACCAAGATTTTATGGGGTTCAATATTGGGAACTTCCTAAAATCTGGCATGTCGACGCAACTTAGCCAAGTGACAAGCAATATGGACGGCTCTGGCGGCGGCGGCTTGCAATTATCAGGCGCGTTGACCTTTGCTGATGTCAAAAATGATACTGAAGCCCTGATTACAGTCACAAACCCTGCCAATGATAGCCTTGCGCCATCGGTGAGCGCAGCTAATGGCGCCATTCGCCTGCAAGCCCGTTCTATTTTGCAAGCGCAGAGCTTGGCATCGGGGCGTACGGATAACGGGTCGGTTGGTGGTTCTGCGGGTATCGGGATCCAATTAATTGAAAACCGTCTGACCTCTAAAATCAATGGTGCAGATAACGGCTCAGTGAATATCTCATCCGATAATCTGACAGTCGCGGCACTCACCGAAGCCTATGAAGATAATATCTCAGATTTGAATAAATATTCAGTCTTCGTCTCATCAGGCGTTGGCAATGATGGTGATGCCGATGAGGTGGGGATTGCAGGCGCGATTGCCGTTCAGGTCTCAAATATCAATGATGTTACAGCTGAGATTGGGGATAATGTCACCGTTGCGGTTGATGATGATGTCACTGTGACGGCCACTAATAATACAGAAGTGAAGGTCAAGGCTGATGGGTCAAAGGGGGCGCAAGCGGCGTCTGATCATTTCTTTGCTGTCCTTGATAATTCCACACCCTCAGATGCGGTGGTAAAGACAAATTCAACATCTGGTAAGCTTGGGATTGGCGCTAGCTTTGCCTTCGCTATTACCGAAAATGATGTCACAGCCCGGATTGATGGTGGCGCCACCTTCTCTGGCACAGATAATTTATCGGTTATTGCGAATCAGACATCCACAACTGAATCAGAAGCGCGCTCTTCAGGTGGTGGCGGTATCGCAATTGTGCCACTGGCGGCAATTTCGGTTGCACGAAATAATGCGTTGGCGCTCATTGATAGCGGATCAACAACTTTAACGCTTGCAGATAAAGCAACCATTAGTTCAACCCAAGATGTTCTTACCACATCGGTGGGTAATGGCGCGGCAGATACTGGTGGTGACTCATCGCTGCAAGTGGCGGTTGGCCTATCTGCTGGTATCTCTGTTGGTTTCGATAATAATACTGCAAAATTAGACCGTGATCTGACGGTGCCAGGTGGCTTGGAAGTGGCCGCGCTTACATCCCATGATATTCAATCTGGTGCGCAATCATCCGCTAAAAAAATTGATCCTGAATTAATCGAAGATGCGGATGAGCCAGAAGAAACCGAAGAGAACACAGCTGATAATGCTTCAAATAACAGCACGCTTGATACGGTGGATTCTCTGCTTGGCACGACAAACGGCCAATCAGGCAAAGTGGTCAATGCGGATGCCATTAAGGGTAAGCTGAACACCAATTTTGCTGATGCCTCAGGCGGTGGGACTGGTGTGGGCGGCCCAGAAGATTCAGATGATGGCAGTTCGGTTGCGATCGCTGGTGCCTTTGGTGTGACTTATGCTGAGTCATCAGCCACAGCAGAAATTGCGGCAGATGTGACGGTAGATGCAGGCTCAGATAATGTGTCTGTCTCCTCATTGAAGAATACCGATATGACATCGACAGGTGATGCCTCTACCTCTGGCTCTGATTATAATATTGGGGGCGGTGTCGGTTTGAATATCGCCTCTTCAACAAATGACGCCATCATCCGCAGCGGCGCTGATATCACAGCATCAGGGCTAGCTGTGAATGCTGGTATGAGAAGCCAGCTGGATGCTGATAATAATTCAGATGTCACCAATGTGATTACAGCCGCAGCAACCTCAGGCTCTGGAACAGGTGAGGTTGCGATCGCTGGCGCGGTGGCCTTGAATGTGGTGTTGGAAAATGACGCCACGGCAAAGATTTCAGATAACGCAACCTTGCGGCTATCAAATGGCGCGCTCAGTGTCGAAGCGACAGCAACCAATTCCTATGATGCGGCATCAAAGGCCACTGTGGGTAAGACAGCTGGTCTCTTTGCGGGGATTGATGCGGCCTTGTCAGGTTTGCAAGATATCTCTGTTTGGACGTCTCATCTCTCTAAGCAATTTACGAATTTGACAACCTCAGCGGTGAATAAAGCCTATAGTGAAGGGACCTTATTCAAGGATTCAAGTGAGAGTGATAGCGGCGATAGCGGTGGCGGCGGTGATGAGGGCGGCTTTGGTCTTGGCGCGGGTATCTCTATCAATGCCATTGTCAGCGAAGATACAACCGCCAAGATTGAAGATAATGTGACATTTGCTGGCACAGGACGAGTCTCATCGGCACGCATTGCTGCAACAAGTACAACTGACATGAAAACAGATGCCTTTGCCGGTGCAAAGCCAGGGGCTGGCAATGATCCAGGGGCTAAGACCTCGCTAGATGCTGCTGTTTCAGTTGGTGTCTTGTTAAAGGATGTTGATGCTTATTTCGGAAGCCAGTCAACTGTACTTTCAAATGGCGATGTTGATGTGATTTCAACCGCCAATACAGATTCAAAATCAACCGCTAAGTGTGAGGTATCAGCCTCAAGCACAGCGGTTGGCGCCTCTGTTGCCGTTAACGTGGTGCTTGAGACAAATGAAGCGGAATTTAATTCTGACCTCACAAGTTATAGTGGGGGCGGGCTAACTGTTCAGGCTGACTCAGATTCGACAGATATCGTGCTAGCAGATGCGACTGCTGCAGGTGCTGCGCTTGATAAATACACGAATAAATTGGGGATGAGCAAATCTGACTTGCTTGGCTCAAGCAGCTCTGGGTCATCGAATAATAATACCCCAACATCAATGTCAGCTTTGAATGGTGACTTCTCTGGCGGTAGCAGCGCAAGTTATGACCTCACAGGGTCAGATACTGCCACAGGTGAAAATTCAGGCGGGGAAGCGCAACAATCAGGCTCAATTAATATTGCGGCATCAGTGGGTGTTAACTGGGCTGATCATAAATCAAGCGCTAAAATCGGTGGTAATGTGACAATTGCCACAGATGGTGATGTCACAGTTGAAGCCACAAATGATGCGAATTATCGCACACGTGGCTCTGGGATGTCAGTGTTTGCGGATAAATCGATTGGTGTGGGTGTTGGCTTGCTAAAGACAGGTCAGCAGACCCATGCCCAAATTGGTGAAAATGCCTCAATTACCACATCAGGTGATGATGTATATGTACGTGCGATTTCATCTGAAAACCAAGGTACAGACCCAGATAACAGCTCCATTAATTTTGGCGGCTATGCCTCATCTGAGGGGATTGCTGGTGCCGGCGGTGGCGATATTGGTGTCGCAGGCTCTTTGGCACTCACATTTTCTTATGACAATCAATTTGCCAAAATTGGCAAAGGTACAACGATTAATTCGTCTCAGAATGTTGGCGTGATTTCGACAGCGACTAACAAAATTGTCTCACGTGCCTGGGCAATGGCCTTAGCATCCGATGCCACTTGTAAAGATCCTGGCAACTGTAATAGCTCAAGCGGTGACAAAACAGCCGTGGGTGCCTCGCTTGCTATCAATATTGTGATTGATAATAACTCGGCAGAGGTTGGTGAGAATGTTGATCTCTCTGGCACCACAGATAATGTGACTGTGGCAGCCAAAGATCTGAGCCCGAAAAATGCCGAATTCTTGCTAGATCCTGAAGATAATACAACCACAACCGAAGATTACCTGCAGGCGAATTATACAGCCACTTTGCAGAACTCATCATATTATGCTGAGGCGATTGCAGGGGGCGCTGCCCAAGGTGGTAACGCTGGCACAGGCGCGCTCGCCGTCACAGTATCAGTGGGTAAGACACAAGCGATTGTGGGCGAAGGTGTACAGATTGGCGGCACAAACTTTGCCGTCACAGCCTATAATGAATCTGATGCGCGCAATATCTTAGGCGCGATTGCGCTGGCGGAAAAGAAAGCCATTGGCGCGTCGGTTTCTGGTATTTATCTGCGTGAAGATGTACAGGCAATCATTGCCGAAGATACAGATTCAGATGCCTCTGATAATGTGAGCGTCAATATCAGCGGTGATATGGCGGTCAATGCGACAGCTGACCAAGAAGCGCTCACCATCATGGCTGCGGGCGGTGTCTCAACAAATGATTTAGCGCTAGCAGGTGCCTTTGGCTTTAACGTCATGGACACTGATGTTGAGGCTCGTATCCGTCAAAACACCACTGTGAAATCAACAGGTGGTTCGGTTGGCGTGACAGCAACAAGCCTTACAGATATTCGTAATTTCGCCCTGGCAGTCTCTGGCTCCGGCGGTTCAAATTCTGTCGGTGGCTCCTTGGCCTTGAACTTGTTCTTAACAGACAAAAAAGCCATTATCGGTGATAGCGCCAGCAATGATAATATTATTTCTATTACAGCGGCAGATGCAGTGAATGTGGGCGTGACGGCCAAGCAAGAAATCCTCAATGGCGTCATTTCAGCAGCTGTTTCAACGTCGAATAATGCGATTTCAGGCGCGCTATCAGCCAACATCGTCAAAGGTGACAGCTATGCGCTGGTTCAAAAAGGCGCTGATATCAACCAAGATACATCCGTATCATCGACCACACAATCAGTGGCGGTAACAGCAGAAGATAATACGACATTAACCGATTTAACGGGAACATTGGCGGCCTCTTCAAGTACATCAGTTGGTGTTGCCTTAGCCGGTAATGTGATGTGGAAAGATGTCAAAGCTGGCATTAACAGTACGGTCACGGCAGATGATAATGTGATTGTCACAGCTGATACGAGACAAGATTTGACAGCTACGACTGTTGGTATTGCTGCATCAACAGGGGGCTTCTCAGGGGCTGGGTCTATCGGTATTGGTCTTGTGAAATCTACGACCTATGCTGATATCGGATCAGATGCCAACATCACCACAGATGGCTCAGTCAAAATTCACGCAGGTGATGATACTGATATCTTCATGTTAGAGCCTGCCGCTAGCATCTCCTTAGGGGGCTCTGCCCTTGCTGGTGCCGTTGGCGCGGCGGTCTTTATCGGCACAACAAAGGCGCGCATTCTTGATAATGCAACGATCTCTGCCAATGGTAATGAGACGATGCTAGTAGAGGTGGATAGCACCTATACCTCATCTCCTTTGTTGGATGGTATCTTTGGCGGCGGTGACAATGAAACACGTGACGCCTTGGGTGACTTCAATGACAATTTCACCTTTGATAACATCAAGGATCTATTCCTAACGGAAACACGCAATACCGAAACAAGACGCGGTGTATCTGTGTCAGCTGTGTCTGACCAAGATGTGATTTCAATTGCGGCCTCTGGTGCAGTCTCCTCAGATAATGCCATTGCTATCTCGCTTTCAGCTGGTGTGGGCGTTAACACAACGGAGGCGTCAATTGGAAATGGCGCGACCATCAACAATGATATTTCTAGCGCAAATGCAGGCCAAGATGTGCTTGTGCGGGCGCTGTCTGATACTTATTGGGTAGATTTATCAGCGGCGCTTGGTGTTGGTACAGGGACAGCTGGTGTTGGCGTTGGTGCTGATGTTGTTGTGCAGGTGAAAAATACAAATGCCTTTATCGCGCAGAATGCGGTGGTAAAAGCAAACCAAAATGTCTCTGTTGAAGCAGATGCAAGAGATAAGATTATCAACTCAGCTGCAACCATCGGTGTAGGTAGCACCGCCGGCGTGGCTGGTACAGCCTCTGTCGCGGTGATTGTGAATGATACCGAAGCCCGCATTGATGGTGACGTGCAGGCAGAAGATAATGTCACGGTTGATGCTGATGGCACATCAGAGCTTATTCAAATTGCAGGTGCCGTCGGTGGCGGCGGAACCGCAGGTATTGGCGCTTCGTTCGGCATTGCGGTTGTCAAAGGTGAAACCACTGCCATCATTGGTAATACTGCTCAAGTCGATGGTAAGGGCACAACATCTGTCACCGCTGATAGCACTGAAAACTCAGTCGCTGCCGTCCTTGCGGGCGGTATCGGCGGCACGGTGGGTGTTTCAGTCTCAGCTGGTATCAAGGTCCATGACTCAACCACAAAGGCACAAATCCTAGGCGGCGTGAATCAGCGCTTTGATAATTCAAGCTATGCCGAGCAGGATGTCGCGGTAAGAGCCACCAATAGCGTCACAACCATTGATGTGATTGGTGGTATCGGCGGTGGTGGTACCGTGGGTGTTGGTGTCTCGCTCAATGCCCTTGTGGTGCATAACAAAGCCCAAGCGTCAATTGAAGGCGCGGTCAGAGCGGAGCGTGATATTTCAGTCGTGGCTGATTCAGCAAAATCAACCAAGAACTTCACATTGGCTGGTGCGGCTGGTGGTACCGTTTCTGTGGCCGGTAATGTGGCCGTCTTGCTTGTTGGTGCCCAGGCTGACGAAGAAACCGATAAGCAGATGACAGGCTCTGGCGATAATAATCTCGCTGATGAAGCTGATAGCCGGAATAATTCACTTATCGTCTCAGACATCATTAATGACAATGCCTCTGATGGTGATTATTCACGCACTGGCACAGCCTTTAGTGAAGTGGCGTCAACCATCGATTCAAAGCAAAATGAAACGAATATTGGCACCAAGTTCAATAATTATGACAACACAACTTCATTAAACCAAACCAAAGCCTTCATTACATCAAGCGCGGTGGTAGAGGCCGGGCGTGACCTCACGGTTGAAGCCGAAGATACAACAGAGACAATCTTTACTGCGGGTGCCCTTGGCGGCGCTGGTGTTGTTGGTGTGGGTGTCACCGTTGGTGTCTTGTTGGTTAATAATACAGCGCAAGCCTATATTGGTGATGGCGCGACGATAAATGCTAGCCGCAAGACCCTTGTGCGCGCACGCACGAGCGAAGTGGTCGGATCAGGTGCCCTGTCAGCCGGCGGTGCTGGTATCACCTCGGTTCAGGGCGCGGTGATGGCACAGGTCACTACCTCTAAGACGCATGCCTTCATTGGTGATAATGCCAGCGTGAACCAAACTGATAATTCATCAGGCAACCAAGAAGTGGCGGTAAAAGCAGAGAGTGATACAGAGCTTGTCTCAGTCACAGGTTCTGGTGGTGGTGCGCTGGTTGGTGTTGGTATCACTGGTGATGCGGTTGTCCTCAATAAAGAGACCAAAGCCTATATTGGTGATAATGCGCGTGTCTCATCAGGTGGTGACATCTCGGTTGATGCTGATGCTGAGGCAGATATTATTCAAGTTGCGCTGTCCATTAATGGTGGTCTTGTTGGTGTGACAGGGGCCGCTGGTGTGGTTGTCGCTAAGAATAAGACACAAGCGCAAATCGGAAATAATGCCTTTGTCTACGCCAATGATTCTATCCGCCTTGAAGCGAAAGATGATACTGAAATAGACGCGATTGTCCTCGCTGGTGCAGGCGGTGCGGTCGGTGTCTCAGGGGCCTTTGGTACCTATATCTTTAAGTCCCTTACAGAAGCAACGATTGGCGAGGATTCAGATATTACAGCCAATGCCCAAGGTAGCGGCATGGCTGTGGCAAGCGGCACTATTGATAATTCGACGACCTCGATTACGTCAAAGGCCACCCGTGACCAAGATGGCAATGAGCAGACAGATAACTTCACTGTGGTTGATGCCAGCTTTGACAATGAAACAAGACGCGGCCTTTCAATCGCAGCCCTCACAAATGAAGATGTGAATTTTGCGCCAGTTGGATTGGGATTTGGTGCCGTTGGTGTAGCAGGTGTGGTCGCGACAACAGTGGCCAATTCAACAACACGTGCCAAGATTGGGTCTAACACCACCGTTAATGATGACTTATCAACTGCCTCTGATGCGCAAGATGTGCGGATGTTGGCCAGATCAAATACACTGTTAAATAATATCTCATCAGGTATCTCAGCCGCCGGTGTTGCGGTCTCGCTCGATATTAATCCGCAAGTCTTCACCAAAACAGTGGAAACACTAGTTGGTGACAATGTGACATTGAAGGCCAAGCAAAATGTGATCTTAGAAGCTGACAGCACAGACCGCGTCTATCAAACCATGGTCTCTGTCGCAGGCGGTGCCAATGCTGTGGGCGGTATTGTCGGTGTCTCAGTTGTTGGCAATGATGTCAGCTCTGTGATCGGTGATAATGCAACATTGCGAGCGGGCGATAACCTCACGGTTCAATCTGACCAAGAAATGCACCTTGTTCAAACCGCTGGTAATGTCAGCGTTGGCTTTGGTGGTGCGGGGATTGGTACCTCACTTGGTGTCCTTGTTGCCAAATCAACCAATACCGCAAAAATCGGAGATAATGCTGATATCGCAGTGCGCAATAAGCTCAGCGTGCTGGCAAATACAGATACCAATATTAACCAAAATATCATTGGTTTTGCAGGTGACCCGACCTTGGCGATTTCGGGCTCGCTTGGCATCAATATTCTCAAGACAACGACCGTTGCTGAAATTGGCGATAACGCCCAGATTAACCAAGTTGCAAGCTATAATGATGTCGCAACACAGAGTATTTCTGTGATTGCAGATGATGATATCACGACACAAGGCGCAGCTGGCGCAGCCGCCTTTGCCGGTGCTGGTGGGGTTGGTATTGGTGTTGTGGCTACCGTGACACGTAACACTTTGAAAGCACGCATTGGTGAAAATGTCACAGCTAATGCAAACCAAGATGTGACCGTCCGCGCAGATTCAACAAAAGATATCTCAAACCAAGGTATTGCCGCAGCTGGTGGTCTGGGCTTAGGCGCGGCAGGCTCCATGGCGCTGACGCTCATTGGTGGCTCAATGTCTGATAATGCGTCGGATAATCTGCAAAATGATAATGGCGATATGGTTGCTGAAGCCGCAGCAGATGCGGGCGAAGATAGAGGCAATTATGACAATGATAGCGCCAAGACTAATACCGCGGCTTATACAGAAGCCGATGATAATGAGACGCTTGCCCTTGTAGCCACGCAAACAGGCGGTATTGCCAATGATGTCAATGGCTCAGATGGTGATTCAACATTGGCTGAGATTGCGGCAGGGGCCAATATCACAGCAGGTGGCGCCTTAACCGTTGAAGCCGAAGAGACATTGAAGCTGTCACAAATTGCAGGCGGTGTCGCTGGCGGCGGAGTTGGTGTTGGCGGTTTTGTTGCGATTGCTGATTATGCCGGGTCAGTCACAGCGCGTATCGGCAATAACAGCGTCATAGATAATGTTACCTCTTTGAATGTGAGTGCGACTGTCAATAGTGGTGCTGATAAGACTATCACGCTCCCTGATAATTCAACCTTGGTTGTGAAGGCTGTGAACTCAACAGTGATTGGCGCCTCAGTCGGCCTTGTCGGTTTGAATGCCTCGATCGCCAATGTGAATTTGTCTGAAAATGCACTTGCGCAAATTGGTGATAATGTCACGATTGCAGCTGGGGCTGATAACGGCACTGTTACCGTAGCGAGTGACAGAGATATTGATGCTGAGGTGAATGTCCTAGGCGTTGCGGCTGGCTTGGCTGCAGCTGGTGTCTCTTATACCGGTATCAATGCAAGCGGCAATTCTCGTGTATTGATTGGGGCCAATTCTGCCCTTGGCTCTAATAGCAGCCGTTTCGGTGATACGACTATCAGAGCACGTAACAGAAGCTCGCAAAAGGCGCGTGCAGTCTCGGCAGGTCTTGGCTATGCCGGTGCGATTGTTGGCGCGGTTGTTAATGTGGATGATACCGGCCAGACATTGGTCAATGTTGGCCAGAATAGCGGTATCTATAGCAATGGTAATTTGACAATTACCTCATTGGATGAAGCGCGCAATGAAGGCGAGGCTGTTGGTGTCGCGATTGCAGCTGGTGTGGGCCTCTCTATCGTATCGTCACAGGTAGATGTGAACCGTGACGCTTATACTGACTTTGGTCAGAACACCGTCATTGCCGGTAATAATGTCTCCATTAATGCGACAATTGGTGAAGCTGGTCAAAAGATGGCGAAATCAAAGGTCGTTGGTGCAGGTGGCGGTGCGCTTGTTGGGGCAACAGGCTCCGAGAGCTTTATCACCAATGACGCCGATAGCCGTGTCAGCTTTGCCGATAATGGCACTGTGAAAACAAACCGTTACTCAGGTGGCACTGAAGTCGCTGGTGATAATTTATCAATCACGGCCACAAACCTTGCCTCTGTCCATAATAACTCTAACGCGATTGCCATTGGCGCAGTTGCGATTGGCGCGCATGTCGTGCGCACAACGCAAACAGGCGGCGCATTGGTCAGCTTTGGCCAATCCGCTCAGGTCGCATCTACCGAGAATGCCACTATCTCTGCTCTATCGGATAGAGATACAACAGCCACAGCGATTGCTGGTGCGGGTGGTCTTGCCGCCATTAATGCCGGCGAAGGCACATTAAACCATACCTCATCAGCCCGTGTTGATTTTGCTGATGCCACCTCTGCCGATACAGGCGCTGATATTGATGCGCTTGATAACCTCACTGTGACAGCAGTGAACCAAGATATCTATGATAGCTCGCTTGATGCTGGGGCAATTGCGGTTGCCGGTGCCACAGGCGCGGTATTGCGTGCCACAGGCAGCGCGGCAACAGAGGTTGATTTTGGGAATTATGCTGACATTGATGCCCGTAACCTGACGGTGAATGCGACCAACAACCTCGCCAAAACAGGCTATAATGATAACTTCAAATTTGACGGCGGCGGCGCTATCTCAGTCACAGTTGGTGATTCACGCGCGAGCCAAACGCAAACAAACCGTATCGACCTTGGCGCTTACTCATATATTGCGATGGTTGGCTCTGGCAGCAACAAAGGTGGCATCAGCCTGAATGCCCTGACAGATGTAACAGCGCATGATGATATGACCTTGAATACAGGTGCTCTGGTCGGTGTGCCTGTGTCAGATACCAAAGTGACGGCCAATGCGACCAATGGCATCTATGTGGGTGATAATACATCGGTGACAACACAGCGTGGTAATATCGAAATCTCATCACGCTTGCTCTCCGATGTGGAAGCGCATGCAAAAACATCTGTCTGGGGCTTGGCAGGTGTTGGCGCCACAGGGAAGTCAGAGACCTCACTGACAGCATCAAATGACATTGATTTTGCGGCGGGTTCATTGGTGCGTGGTAATGGCGCTGTGTCGATTACGACTAATAACCCGCTCGATCGTATGGATGTCGTTGCCAAAACAGATATCTATAACAACACATTGATTGCCGGCATCTTTGGTGAAAAAGCAAAATCCACCTTAAATATTGATACAAATATCCGCATCCGTGAAAATGCCACCATCCAATCAGCGAGTGATTTGACCATCAAAGCTAGCGATGGCACGCGTAATGCAAAGGGCAAAGGCTTTAAGCAATGGTTGCAATATGTCGGTGTTGCCGTAGTGCCACTATCAGGTGATTTTGGCAATGAATCTGGCGCTTCACGAAACACGGTGACACTTGATGGTGAGATTGAGACAGGTGTCTTTAACCACCAGCATATTGCCTTTGGCCGCAATTTCGGCAGCTTTATTCAGGACCCAGATAACAGTTCAGCTGTGGCACGTCGTCCGCTTCAGAAGATCGGCTCTCAGTGGGTCTATACCGATAACAACACCATCGCGAGCCTCAGCATTGATAACCTCACAAGTGATTCAGCGCAGAGCGTGAAAAGTCATGATTTCCTCTCATGGGAATTTGAGGTTGGTCAGTCATTCAGCAATGATATCCAAGATCAGATTGATAATCTCACCGCTGTGAAGGCGGGTACAGCAGATGCCAATGCGACCACACGTATCCAGAACCGCATCGCGGCATTGGATAACCAGACCGCATGGTATAATTCGCAAAATGATGGCAGCTGCCAAAATAACCAATGTCAGATTAACCAGCTCAATAGTGAGCGTGCGACGAAGGTGGCGTTGATTAATGATAACTCTACACCTGCTGGTGATATCCCAGGTCTTCAGCAAGATGTGGCTGACATTGATGACGCTTTGGCCATTGTGCAAGCCCCTGATTATGAATTTATTGCACCAACAGATTATTCTGCTGAGATCACAGCCATCGCAAATGAAAAATCAGCTTTGCAAACAGAATTGGCGGACCTCACAGCAAATGGTGGAGGTGACACCAACACCATTAATAAGGTTAACCAAGAGATCACATTCCTAGAAGCCATGCGTGCCCAAATGAATACTGGCACGGTGGATATTATCCGTGTTGATGATATCTGGGCGACATCAGGGAATGTGTATATCGAAGCTGATAACCTTAAAGGGGCCTCAACAGGTCAAATTGAGTCAAAGAATGATGTGTCTGTTACCATCCGCAATGACTCAAATAGCCCGATGAAATTGGGTAAGATTGAAATTCCAAACGCCCCAGCTGGCCGCATCCTCTATAACAGTCAGCTGGTAGAAAACACTTCTGATATTGTCCGCTATAATGCGGATAAATCTGCCAGTGTTGGCTTTGGCATGATTTCAGATGGCTCAGGCTTAAATGCGACGATTGATATTTCAAGCCGCTATGATCCGCATGTATCGAGCTACAACCCAACAGACTCAGATATTAAGGCACCCGAATTGATCCTGGATGGCGGTATCGAAAATAGAGGTGGGTCAGTGAAGGTGAATAACCTGCATGGGTCTATCTTTAACAATGCCTCGATTAATGCCAGCCAGATTTCATTGACCTCTGGCGGTGCCTTCTTTGTGAATGATAAATCACCTGGCATTTATAATATTGGTCCGCATCCGGAATCACCAGGCGGCTTCTTTAACACAGCCTCGTCACGCCTTGATGGTATCGGTGATTCAGCTGATAAGGACGTTGGTGGGTGTAGTGGCAATCAGGTTTATCTTGATTCAAATAACTCAGAAAGCTGTACACAAGCGACTGCCACACAGGCATGGGATAATTCATCATCCATTGCGGGCGACGTCGTCTATATCATGGCCAACACCGTCAATATTAACGGTTTGATTCAGTCTGGTATCGCAGACAAGTCACTGACAATCGGCGCAACTTATGACGTCTTTACCAATAATGATGGCACCAGCACCTATGCCCTTGTGTCAGATAACATCACCATGACAGGTAGCGGGTCAGCGCGTGAGGGGATTGATGGTGTCTATGCGCGTTATAATGCGGCTGATGATGTGATTGAAGTCTCTGGCTTCGAAGCCAAGGGCGGCGAGGTGACGATTGTTGGTAAGGTGATCTCTACCGGCAAGGGCCAGATTAATGTTCTTGATGGCTATGGCACCTTCAACATTAATAACCAATCTAACAAAACCATTCGCATGGCTGGTATCACCAACCAAGAGGTTGAGGGTAAAGTTACCATCGTCGATAACAGCTATGATAATGGCACGTCGTTGGGTATGCCGCGTATCACGCAATATACCCGTATTGGTGACACCATTAATGTTGTGAATAATGATGGCTCTAGCTTGTCGAAGCCAACCATCGATGTCTCTGGCCTCAACAACGCCACTGGACTGAGCACAACCTACACACCACGTGATGGCTTGCGTTATAACTATATGCAGGGTGAAAGCGTCACCATTGACCGTCAGTTCCGCACAAGACGGAATAAGAAGGGCTCATTCAACGCCATTACATGGGCAGATTCATCTGACTTCCGTCCACCAGCCTCTGACTTCAGAGAAGCAACAGCGCTGCCAGCCTCAGAGCTGCCAATGGTGGATTATGCCTCGCTTGAAACGTCAGTGACAGATGAGTACCGCTTCCGTCTTGTTGATGACACCAAGCAAACTTACTCTTTGACTTATGAAGAACCACACACAAGAAACTGTTTTGATATTTGGATTTACCAAGAATGTACCTGGTATGTCCTGACAGACACCACACATGAGGGTAATCTCTATTACTTCCAAGATGTCACAGCTGATCGCCAAATTGATATTAAATTCATTGGCGCAGACCAAGGCTCAATCACGGTTAATTCGGTGGGTGATATTGAATTGGCCTCTATCCAAGCCAATGGGTCAAACGCCTCTTTGACATCATCAGGTGGTAACATCATCACTGGGGCGGCAACTAACACCCTCACGATCGATAATTTGACATTAAGCGCGTCTGGCTCTGTTGGGACGGAAGCCGCACCTTTGACTGTTATCCAGGATAATAGCTCGGTTATCCGCATTGATTCAGGCAATGGTGCCTTTATGCAAACAGCTACAGGCAACCTTGTGATTGATCGCCTCGTGAATACAGATGGCAATATCAATTTGAAGGCTGGTCAGGATCTTGTCTTGAATACAGGTACAGATGCGTTGGTGGGTGACAATATCACGCTGACTGCGGAGTTTGGTCAGCTATCTGATACATCAGGCAATGCGTTGCGCATCGATTCACGTGATAATGGCTCAGTTTCGGCCTACTCACGCGTTGGTGACCTTGCCATGCGTGAGATTGATGGTGACATGTATGTGGGCCAGATTGATATCTCAGGCAACCTGACCTTGACCATTGATAATGGCTCTGTCTTGGATGGTAATCTGGAGCAGGTGGATGATACGCAAACACAATCAGCCTTATTGTCATTGTGGAATGATCTCCAGCTCACAGGCTCTTATGCCACAACAAAGAAGAATAACCAGGTGGCGTCATTCGAAGATTCAATGACGAATCTCTATAATGATTATTGTGAAATGCGGAATATCACAGCAGTGAATGGCACTTATGTCGCAAACCCATATGACCCGAACTTTGCCTATACCGCGACAGCCGAAGAACAGGACGCTTTGAATAATGATCCTGCGCGCATCGCGACATTTGAAGCCGCTCAGCAAGCACGGTATCAGCAAGGCTATGAAAAGTTTGGTGACCCAAGCTATGACCCGAATTTCAGCTACAGCGCCACAAGCGAAGAAATCAATGTGATGACAGCTGGCTTCGAATGGGAGCAAGATTACCTTGATGCGCCATTGCCGAACGAAGCTTTCAAAGAGACGACTGATACAACCGCCTTTATTGAAGCGCCGAATATTAAGGCCGACAATGTGACCCTGACTGTCACA